>CAYSMQ010000050.1:0-17563 GCA_964432035.1 uncultured Ardenticatenaceae bacterium | reverse complement strand
GGAGATGCTGTGACCAGCGACGCTCGACGGCCGGCGCCCTATCTACGACAATGATGGCCACCGTGACAACTTCAAGCCATTTGACGACTTCTGTCACGCCGGCTTGCAGCGACGGCGCTCCGCGAAGACTAAGCACCCCCACGGCGGTGAAGGCCAAAATCGGACCAAGAAAGAAAAGTCTGCGAAGGACAATACGCCTGTCCAGCGCGCCGCGCGCCAGCCACATCGTAACGGTGATCAGAAAGAGCAGCTGCCCGCTGTCCAGCAGTCCGCTTCCCAGCGCGATGTTTTCCAGCGCCCCCCAGGGCCCAACCAGAAGCAGCAGGGCCACGCCGGCAAGAGGCTCGACAAAAATAAGAAGTATGGCGAAGGGAATCAGGACCGCTGCCGCCTGCAAAAGGGGCAACGAGGCAAGCAAAAGGCCCAGAATAACGGCAATTATCAGGGGCCAGAGCGCTTTATCTAATCCTCGTGACCATAACTGAGTGGACGGGTTTAATCTACTCGCGGAAACTCGCACCTCGCACCGCCGTTAACCTACGACCCGCTCTTTGAAATAGGGGATGGTTTTCTCCAGTCCTTCAGGTAGTTTCACGACCGGCTCCCAGCCTAAGAGGGAGCGTGCCTTGGTTATATCGGGACGGCGCACTTGTGGATCGTCTTTGATCCGTTGATCTTGTGGCTGAATGAAGGCGATTTCAGAGTCGCTGTGCGTTGCCTCTCTGACAGCATTTGCAAATTCCAGGATCGTCATCTCATCAGGATTGCCAATATTCACCGGCAAAACCTCATCCGAGAAGAGCAGGGCATACGTACCTTCAACCAGGTCACTGACATACTGAAAAGAGCGCGTCTGCTGTCCGTCGTTGTAGACGGTCAATGACTTTCCGCGCAATGCCTGCGTGAGAAAGTTGGGCACGACGCGTCCGTCATTGATGCGCATTCGTGGCCCATACGTGTTGAATATGCGCACGATTCGCGTGTCCACACCATGATAGCGATGGTAGGCCATGGTCATGGCCTCGGCAAAGCGTTTGGCTTCATCATAGACGCCACGCGGGCCAATGGGGTTGACATGGCCCCAATAGGTCTCGGGCTGCGGGTTCACCTGGGGGTCACCATATACTTCTGAGGTTGAGGCCAGAAGATATCGCGCGTTTTTTGCCTTGGCCAGACCGATTGTGTTCAGAGTGCCCAATGATCCAACCTTTAACGTTGGAATAGGATGCTCAAGATAATCGTTAGGACTCGCCGGCGAAGCGAAATGCAGCACGGCATCCAACGGGCCGTCAATGTAAATATAGTTGCTGACATTATGCTTAATAAATGTGAACTGTTGATTCCCTGCCAGATGTGCAATATTGTCGGTGCTACCGGTAATAAGGTTGTCCATGGCAATCACGTCATGACCATCTTTTACGAACCGGTCACAAAGGTGTGAGCCGAGAAATCCTGCGCCACCGGTAATCAAAACTCGCATATAAACTCCTTATGCAACAACAGTTGGGTACCCGCCAGAAGCAGATACGGGCATTAGGCCCGCCACACTCCGCGGGCGGGCAAGCCGACGCGTTATTGTAGCGCTAAATTAGAATCGTTCAATCTCCAGTCTCGCCTGTGCTGCTCACTCACGGTATACTTTCAGCGTCCATCGTCCTTAAACAATTATGACCCTGAAGGGAGAAATATATGGGCTCATCCGTATCTGCCCACTCTGATGCCATGCAAGACAACCCACCTCCAGAAATACACGAAAGACGCAAGGCAGACCATATTCGCATCAATTTAGAAGAAGATGTTTCGTTCAAGCAGCTCACCACCGGTTTTGAAGAATACTTCTTCTTGCACGAAGCCTTGCCTGAACTAAACCTTGACAACGTTGATACGCAGCTACAGCTATTTGGTAAGCCATTGAAGGCGCCTCTCCTGATCTCGTCGATGACGGGCGGCACAGCCAAGGCGCACAAGATCAATCTCACCCTGGCTGAGGGTGCCCAGGAAGCCGGCATTGCCATGGGACTTGGCTCACAGCGCGCTGCGATCGAGGATCCATCACTCGCCGGCACATACCAGGTGCGATCGGTAGCGCCCGACATACTCTTATTCGCCAATTTGGGCGCTGTGCAGCTAAATTATGACTATGGTGTAGACCAGTGCCAGCGTGCAGTCGACATGGTGGGCGCCGACGCGCTCATTCTGCACTTTAACGCACTTCAGGAAGCGGTCCAGCCCGAAGGCGACGGCGACTTTTCCGACTTGCTCCAGTCAATTGAAACGGTTTGCACCCGCATAGAGGTGCCCGTCGTGGCCAAGGAAGTCGGCTGGGGATTTTCTGCGCAGACGGCCCGGCGCCTAGCCGATGCCGGGATTGCAGCCATTGACGTGGCCGGCGCCGGGGGGACTTCCTGGAGTCAAGTAGAGATGCACCGGGCGCCTACAGCCAGGCACGCGCG
This sequence comes from uncultured Ardenticatenaceae bacterium, assembly GCA_964432035.1. Taxonomy (GTDB): domain Bacteria; phylum Chloroflexota; class Anaerolineae; order Promineifilales; family Promineifilaceae; genus JAAYYY01. The sequence goes on along the minus strand of CAYSMQ010000050.1, from coordinate 15,110 downwards.
GGTCGCCGGCGCCTTTATCGACTGGGGGATTCCCACCGCGGTCTCTATTCAGCTCTGTCATAGCGCCGCCCCCCACCTTCCCATCTTTGCCAGTGGCGGCATCAAGAACGGCATCGACATCGCCAAATCGATCGCTCTGGGAGCCAGGGTCGCCGGACTTGCTGGCGATTTTCTGCGTGCAGCCGACGAGTTTGGCGTAGAGGGCGTTGTACAGTTGGCAGGCGCGCTCACCGATGAACTGCGCGTTTCGATGTTCTGCAGTGGCGCCGCGAACTTAGCGCAGCTGGCAGAAACGCGCCTCTATCGCAATTATGACGAACTTTTACAAGAAGCAGTGAACAGGAGCTAGATTGTCTACAGCTATGACAGACACGCTAAGAAGCATGATGAAGGAGATGCTCCCCATGTTGGAGCAGGAAATGCGCGACGTATTAGGCGCATCAGAAAGGCAACCGGCTAACCTATTTCTGCAGATGATGCATTATCATATGGGTTGGCTGGATGAAGACCTTACGCCAACGCATGGCAACGGTGGCAAACGAGTCCGGCCCGTTCTAACCCTGTTGTCTGCGGCGGCGGCAGGCGGCTCATGGCATCAGGCGCTACCCGCCGGAGCAGCCATTGAGCTATTGCACAATTTTACGCTGATTCACGATGACATAGAGGATAACAGTCCGACGCGGCGTGGACGGCCCACGGTCTGGCAGCTATGGAGTGTTCCTCAAGCGATAAATGCCGGAGATGCCATGTTCGCCTCGGCGCACTTGGCCCTTTATCGTCTGCTGGAACGGGATGTGGACCCGGACATTGTCGTCCACGCCGCCAGACGGTTCGATGAAACGTGTATGGCCCTGACGTTAGGCCAGCACAGGGACATGAATTACGAGTCTGAGATGGACGTGTCGGTGGACGATTACCTGCAGATGATCGGAGGCAAGACGGCGGCATTGTTGGCCCTCTGCGGAGAACTTGGCAGTCTGGTCGCCGGCGCGGAAAAGGATACCGTGCGTCACTACGCTGAATTTGGCCGCAACCTGGGACTGTCATTCCAGATCAAGGACGATATTCTGGGCATATGGGGCGACGAGGGAGCGATTGGAAAATCATCGGCGACGGACATCGAAACGCGCAAGAAGTCTTTGCCGGTGCTTTTTGGTCTCTCGCAAAGTTCTGAACTGAAGAAGCTGTACGAGTCGGATGCAAATCATGCGTCGTTCGTCGAGCACGTTGTAGAAATATTGGACGACTGCGGAGCGCGTGAATTTGCCAATCAGCACGCCGAGAAATTCTCGCAGCAAGCGCTCGGTCATCTGGAAGAAGCCAGATCGCAAGGACGAGCCGCTCGCGCCCTGCAAGAGCTTTCGTCACAACTGCTGGCGCGTCAGCACTAGATAAAAAAAGGGCGCCGATTTGGCGCCCTTTTTGTTGCTTACTGTCTGTTGTAGAAGCGAACCGCGTTAGTCTGCTTTGCCAGCAGCCTTCGCTTTGGTTAGCGCCTCAAGTATTTCTTCGTCGGTGTCATCGCCGATAAGGATGCTTGAGAGATCTTCGGGCACGCGGGCATCTTCCTCTGGCGTCTCCTCGGCTTCCTCTTCTTCTTCAACGTCACGTCGGAAGCCAGTTCCGGCGGGAATGAGCTTGCCGATGATGACGTTTTCCTTGAGACCAACCAGCCTGTCTTCCTTGCCGGCAATTGCTGCGCCTGCCAGCACCTTGATGGTGTGCTGGAAGGAGCTAGCCGATAGGAAGCTCTCGGTGTTCAACGAAGCCTTCGTGATTCCGAGCAAGACCGGATCGGCCTGCGCGGGCTGACCACCTTCGGTCACCACTTCCACATTCCGTTCCTGGAACTCTGTCGTCTCGATCAGCTCGCCGGGCAACATCTCAGTGTCACCGGAGTGCTTGACGACAACCTTGCTCAACATCTTACGGATAATCACCTCGAAGTGCTTATCGTTGATGTTCTGGCCCTGAGGACGATACACTTGCTGCACTTCGCGCAGAAGATACTGCGTCACCGCATCTCGTCCCTGAATCTCCAAAATCTTGTGCGGATTCTTGGCGCCTTCAGTCAACTGATCGCCGGCTTCTACAGTGTCGCTGTCACTGACCAGCAAGCGCATACCGGCCGGGATTTCGTAGTCACGTTCGTCGATGTCTTCCCAGACAACGCGAAGTCCTTCGTCGTCAATGCGCACGACGCCGGCGTGACGGGCCACGATTTGCTCGTTCTCGTTTTCTGCGATCAGGCCGCCAACGTCCAATTCGTCGCCGTCGGCAACAATGACGTCCCAACCGTCAGGAATCTCATACACGTCGTCAACCAGTTTGCGGTCAGTCACAAAGACGTGGCGCACACCATCAATGACGCGCACTTCGGCAATGCCGCTGATTTCGGTCATGACGGCTTCACCCTTTGGTCGCTTGCGCGCCTCAAACAGCTCCTCAACGCGCGGCAGACCCTGCGTGATGTCGCCACTGGCCTGTGCCGTACCACCGGTGTGGAACGTTCGCAGCGTCAGCTGCGTTCCTGGCTCGCCGATGGACTGCGCGGCGATGATGCCCACCGCAGCGCCAAGCTCGACCATACGGCCGCGGCCAAGATCTAGACCGTAGCATTTCCGACAGATGCCCTGACGCGTCTCGCACGTCATTGGCGAGTAAACATAGAGACGGTCCCTACCGCTCTCGTCGACAATGTCCGCCTTCTCTTCGGTGAACATTTCGCCTTCTTCGATAATGATTTCGCCGGTTTCCTCATCGACGATAGGCTCGGCCGCGATTCGCCCGTAAAGGCGTTCGGAAAGCGTCTGCTTGCCAAAGTTATCGCGGCGGTCGATCCACACACCCTTAGATGTGCCACAGTCCTCTTCAGTGACAATAACGTCCTGAGCAACGTCTACCAGACGACGCGTCAGATAACCGGCATCAGCCGTACGCAAGGCAGTGTCCGCCAGACCCTTACGCGAACCGTGCGTCGAAATGAAGTACTCTAGCGCAGAGAGACCTTCGCGGAAGTTAGACGTAATTGGCACCTTGATAATGCGACCCTGCGGATCGGCCATCAGGCCACGCATTCCCGCGAGCTGGGTGATAGGACCAAAACCGCCCTTACCAGCACCTGAAAGCGCCATCAGCGCCATTGGCCCGTACGGATCCATGGCCTCGCGGACAGCATCCTCGACTTGATCCTTGGCGCTGTTCCACTGCTCGATGGTGCGTTGATAGCTCTCATCTTCAGTGAGAAGGCCACGGCGATACTGGCGGTCGATTTCGTCAACGCGTTTCTGCGTTCCGTCAAGAATCACTTCACGCTCGTCAGGAACAGTCAGATCGTTAACGGCAACCGTGACACCGGAAACCGTTGCGTAGTGGAAGCCAAGATCTTTGATCTTGTCCACGACTTCGATCGTTATCTCGTCGCCGAAGCGTCGATAGACGCGGTTAATCAATTCATTCACAGCGCCCTTATTCAGCAAGTCGTTGACGAAGCGCATTTCTTCGGGAAGCGTGCGATTGAATAGTACCCGGCCCGGCGATGTTTCGATCGTGCGGCTGCGCGGCTTGTTATCCGCATAGCGACGACCACTCTCGGTGAAGTACGTTTCAGTATATAGATTAATCTTGGCATGAACGTCGAGGAAGCCTAGCCCATAGGCCAGCTCCACTTCGTCCAGACTGCTGAACGTTCGACCTTCACCCTTCTTACCATCTTCCATAAGCGTCAGATAGTAGACGCCCAGGACCATGTCCTTCGAAGGGCCGACGATAGGCTCGCCGTTTGCCGGCTTCAGAAGGTTGCGCGTGGCCATCATCTGTCGCTTCGCTTCATTCACCGCCTTCTGCGAAAGCGGCACGTGCACAGCCATCTGGTCGCCGTCGAAATCGGCGTTGAACGCCGCGCAGACAAGCGGGTGCAACTGAATGGCCTTGCCCTCAACCAGTTTAGGCATGAACGCCTGGATACCCAGACGGTGGAGCGTCGGCGCGCGGTTGAGGAGAATCGGTCGATCCTGAATTACTTCCTCCAGAACCTCCCAGACCTCGGGCGGCTGGCGCTCGATAAACCGCTTTGCGCCCTTCACATTACTGGCGTGACCATAGCTGATCAGCTTACTGATGACGAACGGGCGGAACAGTTCAAGGGCCATCGTCTTTGGCAGGCCACATTCACCCATCTTAAGGTTGGGACCGACCACGATGACAGAACGTCCAGAATAGTCAACACGCTTACCCAGCAAGTTGCGGCGGAAGCGCCCCTTCTTGCCTTTGAGCATATCGGACAGCGATTTCAACTCGCGCCGACCGCGACGGCTAAGCGCTTTACCGCGCTGGCTATTATCAATCAGGCTGTCCACGGCCTCTTGCAGCATGCGCTTCTCGTTGCGCACGATGACGTCGGGCGCACCGAGCTCCAGCAGACGCTTGAGGCGATTGTTGCGGTTAATAACGCGACGATACAGGTCATTCAGATCAGACGTTGCGAACCGTCCACCGTCAAGCTGCACCATGGGGCGCAGTTCAGGCGGAATGACCGGCAAGACTGTCAGAATCATCCACTCAGGCCGGTTTCCACTGGCCCGCAGGGCTTCGACAACCTGCAAACGTTTAGTGGCGCGCTTGGCCTTTTGCTTGGAACGAGTCGTTCGTACTTCGCGCCACAGATCGCGCGCCAGAGTATCCAGATCCATATTCTTCAGGATCTCGTAGAATGCCTCGGCGCCCATCTCGGCGCGGAAGACGTTACCAAACTTGCTCTTGAGTTCGCGGTATTCCGTTTCGTTGAGGAAGTTCATTTGATGCAGGCTTTCTAGCTGATCGCGATTATGCTGCGCCTGCTCGCGAAGACGCCCGAGCTTCTGTGCCAGTAGTCCGCGCGCGTCCTCGTCGACTTCGTTCACTTCTTCCTGGATCTGGTCGATTTCGCGCTGCAGGTCGGCGACTTCCGACTGGTGATCCTCTTCATGCTCGCGCTGCACCTCAGTTAGGCGGTCCGTCGTGACTTCCTGAACCAGCACAACGTGTTCGCGACCAACCGTCTCGCCTTCGGCAACGATCACCGTATCGCCGATCTTGATGTCTTCGGGCGCCTCTGAGCCCTGCAAGTTATCCAGACGACGCTCGGTGCTCTTGGCTTCCTGCACAACTTCGTCCGTTGCTTTGGAAAGCCGGTCGTCAAACGACTCATTAAGCTCGTTTAGCTTCTCCTGCAGCCCGGCCAAACGCTCCTGCGCCTCTTCCGTCGCTATCGCTACCTGCTCGTCGGTTTCATCCTCGAGCTTTATCTCAGCTTCTTCCACTTCTTCTTCTAGACGACGCAAGGCGCGATCGCGCGCATCATCGTCAACATAGGTAACAACATATTGCGCGAAATAGAGAACGCGATCCAGATTGCGGCGGGAGACATTGAGCAACAAGCCTAAATAGCTTGGCACACGCCGCGTATACCATACGTGAGCAACCGGAGCCGCCAGGTCAATGTGCCCTAGCCGCTCGCGACGGACCGAGGACCGTGTGATTTCGACACCGCACTTATCGCAAACAATGCCCTTGTAACGAACATTCTTGTATTTGCCGCAATAGCACTGCCAATCACGCGTGGGCCCAAAAATCGCTTCGCAAAAGAGCCCGTCCTTTTCAGGTCGCAGACGCCGGTAATTAATTGTCTCCGGTTTGGTGACTTCGCCATAGGACCATGAACGAATCTGTTCAGGGGACGCTAGGCTAATACGCAATGAGCGGAATTCATTCGTCTCCACCAGGTGACCTCCCAGAAATATCCATCAGGAAAATAAATTGGCTCCCGCCACAGACCCGCGTGGCTCAATTGCGGGGCATTCCCGATCCAAATATTCTACCAAAACTATCAATGTCTCGAGACACGGAAAAAGAGCGGTGGCGCCAGCCAACGCTCTAAAGTTACTGTAGTCCTTTCTCACAATAATATTATAGACATCCCGTCCAATACGTCAAGAAGAGGTTTTCTTTCCAATGTAAATCTAACCCTCGGCGACCTCCGCAGATTCCTGAGGCGACCGTTCGCCGAGCACGTGCCTCAAATACGCTTCCATGAAGTCGTCTAAGGCACCGTCTAGGACAACCTGAACGTTCCCTACTTCAAAATCCATGCGGTGATCTTTCACCATCCTGTAGGGATGCATCACATAGGACCGGATCTGATTTCCCCAGCCCGCATCGACATCTTCACCCTTCAGCCGCGAAATTTCAGCTTCTTGTTTGCGGCGCTCCAGATCGAAGAGCTGTGTCTTGAGAATCTTTAGCGCCGTTTCCCGATTCTGCGTCAGCGAACGCTGATTCTGGCACGAGACGACAATGCCGGTGGGCAAGTGTGTTATGCGAATGGCGGTCTCATTCTTTTGCACGTGCTGACCCCCGGCGCCACTGGCGCGGAAGCGGTCAATGCGCAGATCTTTCTCGTCAATCTCGATCTCAATCTCCTCGGCGACATCGGGCCACACCTCGACTTTGGCGAAAGACGTGTGCCGCCGGCTTGAGGAGTCATAAGGCGAGATGCGCACCAGGCGATGCACGCCGCGCTCAGACTTGAGGCGACCATAAGGATAATCTTCGCCGCTTATGGACATAAGCGTGCTCTTGATGCCCGCTTCGTCGCCCGGACTCTCGTCAAGAATCTCCACCTGCAACGCGTGTGTCTCGGCCCAACGAATGAACATCCGCTGTAGCATCTGCGCCCAATCTTGGGCTTCCGTGCCACCCGCGCCGGCGTGAATGGCCAACAAGGCATCCTCGTCATCGTATTGACTGGAGAACAACGCCTGGAACTCTAGACGGTCGACAATCGTAGCCAACGTTTCCAGCTCTTGTTGCATCTCATCCTGCAGCGACTCGTCATCCATCATTGCCAGTTCGAGCGCATCGTCGAGGCGCTTGGAAACCCGCTGCCACACTTCAACCTGGCGGCGCAGCCGGGTTAGCTCGCGCATTATCCTCTGTGCTTTGGCGGAATTATCCCAGAACCCAGGCGCGAGGGATTGCTGTTCTAACTTGGCAACGCGAACAATCTTGGCATCTACGTCAAAGACGCCTCCGCAGATGGTTAACCTTACGCTCTATCTCTTGCAATTCGCTAACTATGGCTTCCATTGTACTCTCTCAAATCCTTCACTAATTGTCGTGTTCGTCTCGTGTGTTAGACCCGGTCGCGGGTACCCTACTCTGCAAACAGTCCGTCTACGAATTGATCGGGGTCAAAGGGCGCCAGGTCCTCAATTTTCTCTCCGGTGCCAATGAAGCGTACCGGTAAACCCAGCTCTTTGTAAATAGCAAACACCATACCACCCTTTGCAGTGCTATCCAGCTTCGTCAGCACAACGCCGGTCACATTGACAGAATCTTTGAACTTCTGCGCCTGCACCAAAGCGTTCTGCCCGGTCGGCGCATCCAGGATAAGCAAAACTTCGTGCGGCGCGGCGTGAACGCTTCGCTTGCACACGCGATAGATCTTTTCAATCTCTTGCATCAGATTATACTTCGTGTGCAGGCGACCGGCTGTATCAATCAGCAGCAGATCATAGCCACGCCCGCGCGTAGCGCGAATACCGTCATAGATTATGGCAGCCGGGTCCCCGTCCGGTTGTCCTGCCACGATGGGCACATCTGCACGCTCGCTCCATATCTTCAACTGATCGATGGCCGCGGCGCGAAACGTATCGCCGGCTACCATCATCACTTTCTTGCCACGATTCTTATAGTAGTGTGCAAGTTTGCCGATCGTCGTCGTTTTGCCCGAGCCGTTGACGCCCACAATCATGACCACGGTCAATTGACGCGGCTTCTCCATCTCAAATTCCGGTGGGTCGTCCAGCATCGCCCGCAGCTCTTCTTTAAGCACCTCGGTCAATTGATCGGCACGATACAGGCCCTCGCTGGAAACGCGTTCACGTAGGTTTTCCACCAGTTCCAGCGTCGTGGGCACCCCCATATCAGCCTGGATGAGCAATGCTTCCAGATCTTCCCACGTCTCGTCATCAATCTCTCCTGCACCCAGCACTGACACAATTTGTCCGAAGACACTTTGTCTCGTGCGGGTCAAGGATTCTCGTAAGTTTTTAAACAACGCTCTTCCTCACTAACCTCTATCTACGTCTCAACTTCGACAATTTCACCGTGCTCGGTCAACTGCTCGACGCGCAAGGTTGCAGCTTCCAATTGCTTGTTACAGAATTCTGCCAACAGTTGACCGCGCTCAAAAAGCGCCAACGATTCTTCCAGGGTCAGGTCGCCCGCTTCCAGCCTGGCGACAATCCCCTCAAGTTCGGTAAGCGCCTCTTCAAAATCCATTTCCTCCGGCGTATCCATGAACCCTCCTACTCTTACCACTTTTCTTTCGGGTCGGTTATATCGGCAACTTCAACGTCGAAGGCGCCATCGCCGACTCGTACCTCCAGCCGCTCACCGATGGTAACCTGCTTCACGCGGCGTACGATGCTACCATCTTCTTTGCGCAAAATGGCATAACCACGCTGCAACGTCGCCTGTGGCCCAACTGTCAATAGCCGAGATCCCGCCAGCTCCATGCGGTTGCGCGCCTGCTCTAATCTGCGCCACATTGCATTGTCCAGCCGATTGGCCAACGTATCAAGGTGCTGGGCGGCATTGTTAATGCGTATTAATGGACCCAGGTGGCGCAGATTGCGCGTCAGCGCCTGCAGGCGCGCGTACCCATCGTCGATTGTGCGCACCATACAAGCCAGCAGGCGATCTTCGAGACCTGCCAAACTGACCTGGAGTTCAGCACTGTTTGGTACGCTGATTTCGGCCGCGGCTGATGGCGTGGGCGCCCGCACATCGGCAACGAAATCGGCGATCGTGAAATCCGTCTCGTGACCCACACCACAAACGATGGGATGACGAGCCTGATAAATAGCGCGCGCAACTTTCTCATCGTTGAATGCCCAGAGATCCTCAATGGACCCGCCGCCACGCGAAACAATGATGAGGTCGATATCATCACGCCCATCCAGCCAGCGTAATGCACTAATAATCTGCGCGGGCGCTTCGCTACCCTGAACCAGGGTGGGCGCCACAAGCACCGAGACCATAGGGCAACGGCGTTTCAACACATGCAAGATGTCGCGCAGGGCAGCCGCGTCGGCCGACGTAACGATGCCAATCTTGCGCGGAAACCTTGGTAACGCTTGCTTGTGTTCGGATGCAAATAGGCCCTCTTGCTCCAGGCGCTGCTTTAACTCCTCAAATGCAAGCGCCAGGTTGCCTCTGCCTGCAGGCGTGATCTGCTCGACATACAGTTGGTAAATACCCTGTTTGTCGTAAACGTTGATACGACCGCGAGCGATTATTTGGTCGCCTTCCCCCAAATCTAGGGAAAGCCTTTCTGCAGACGAGCGCCACATCACACACTTCAGCTGCGCCATCTCATCCTTAAGCGTGAAATACAGATGACCGGATCTGGCGCGCGTGTAGTTCGATATCTCGCCCTCGACGCGCAAATCCTGGAGTCGGTAATCCAGTTTGAAAAGCTCTTGGATATAGCGGGTTAGTTCTGAGACCGTCCAGGTATCATCAGATACCGGCGAGTCAAAACCAAAGGACATCAGTCAGAATTCCTCATCTTCTCACTCACACTTCTTACATCGCGCTCCGTCTACGACTAAATAACGCGCCTTGCGTTGCTCGCTCGTTCACTTTTGGCGACGCTCGTGGCCCATGTTAAAATCGGCCTATCTTAAGAACTACCTAGTGATACCGTTCTGTGATAGAAGTCTGAATCCGCGGAGGCGACGTCTGGAAGGTTTAGAGCTGGCAAACGTGTTGGTCGATACACTCATCGACAAGAAAGCGAGCAATATCTTGTTGCTGGACATCAGGGAGCAGGCAGTATTTTCAGATTACTTTATCCTATGCAACGGTGAGAACGACCGGCAAATTCGCGCACTCACCGAGGCTGTCACAGAAGCTGCTCGTGAAAAGGCGGACATATTGCCGCGCGGAACCGAAGGTGAAGCCGAGAGTGGCTGGGTGCTCGTCGACCTGGGCGCGATCATCATACACCTCTTTTCCAACGAAAGGCGAGCCTACTACAATCTGGAAGAGCTCTGGAGCAACGCACACGTCGTGCTGCGCATGCCCTGAGTGCGGACAATCGACGAGCGTCAAATCTAGCCCTCGACAATCCATCGCTCTCCGTCTCGCTGCCAGCTTACGAGCTCTTCCCTATCGAAAAACAGATCAATCTCGCGAACGGCGCTCTCCTCACTGTCGGATCCATGAACGAGATTGCGGCCTAGGTCCAGACCGAAGTCACCCCGAATGGTACCAGGGCTGGCTTCAACCGGTTTCGTGACGCCCATCGTGGACCGGGCAGCACTGACCGCATCCTTCCCTTCCCAGACCATGGCTACGACCGGCCCGGACGTGATATAAGAAACCAGTCCTTCATAAAAGTCTTTGCCTTCATGCTCGGCATAATGTCGCGCTGCAAGCTCACCGGACATCTGCATCAGCTTCATGGCGATGAGCTTTAGCCCTCGGCCTTCAAATTGATCAATTATCTTGCCGATCAGACCACGCTGTACACCATCGGGTTTTACAAGTATCAATGTGCGGTTCATCTCATTCTCCGTCGTAAAAACTGTGCTGACAAGCAAAGAGGCAGCCCCAGACGCTGCCTCTGCGCCGCCAAATTGTATATCGGTCGCCGGAAACTTCAACCAACAGCATCCGACGCCTACTTCTCCTACGTTAGAGCATCTCTAGCGCCTGACGGTACGCGTCGAGCGCCTTCTGGAGCTGCCCATTCCGGTTGTAGGCATCGCCAAGTAACTGCACCAGACGCGGGTTGTCCTCATAGGTCTCCCTAGCGCTTTCCAGATCGCTGATGAGCGCCGAAACGTTCGCGCTGCCGCTTTCTAGCAGCTGCTCGTACGCGCCGATGGCCTCATCAACGTTGCCCGCTTCCAAAGCCTGCCTCGCTTGCTGCGCATCCCCCGGTGTTTCGACGTCAGCAGGCTCAACTTCTGCCGGCTCAACGTCCGCCTCCTCACCAGCAACCGCTTCTTCCACGGCGGCTTCGTCGACGGCAACCTCCTCGCCGACGGGCGCGGCGCCCTCAGCCGCTTCGGCGGCGATCTCGTCGCTTACATCGACCTCTTCATAGGGGGCCTCATAGGAGGCCACGTCATCAGGGACTTCTTCGTGGATGGGTTTTGCAGCAGGCTCTTCGTAAGTCGGGCCCGGTTCCTCAGCGTCATGCTCTGATATTTCGACAGGCGGTTCTGGCTCCTCGGCGATCGCCCCAATCTCAACATCCGGCGCTTCTATATCATCCGCCTGCATTTCAGCTTCAGCTTCCAGCGGTTCTTCTGGCTCAGAGACATCGGCACCGGTCTCAACATCCGGCACCGGCTCTTCCTCTTGTTGTAACCAATCGGATCCTTCAAAAGCCGGTTCTTCCCAATCGAACGCCTCAAGGTCGCCTTCATCCTCGAGATCGAGCCAGTCCGGCAGGTCATCTTCAAAGCGTTCGGCGGCAAGATCGAGGTCCTCTAAGGCGTCGACCCCTTCCGTTGCTTCTGCCTCGATTTCTTCCGCAGCCCCCGGCTCGGCACTGTCGGCGTCGTCGAGGGGTATAGCTTCTTCTTGCAGCTCGCCCACTTCGGGTTCACCGGTCTCGGCGATATCTATGTCTTCGTACAACGTTTCATCAATTTCGCCAGCGGCCTCTGAGTAGACGACGTCATCTGCGACCACATCTCCTTCTTCTTCGGCTCCCGCCACTTCCTCTGCGAGCCAATCTGGCGCGTCGACGTCTTCTTCAGCATTGACATCCACACCGGCGAGGGAAGGAAGCTCGTCAATAGAAGCACCCTGCCTCGCTGCCAGGCGCTCAAGCCAGGCCATTGCCTCGTCCGGATCGTCTGGAATATCTTCTACTACTTCATCTTCGTCGGAGGACTCTGCGTCCGATGGTTGGTCGTGGAGCAGAATAGCCTCTGCCTCCGCGCGGGCGGCGACGACATCCAGCGGCACAGGCGGCGTCGTCTCTTCGTCGACAACCGGCCCTTCTTCTTCGACCACTTGCTCACCTTCGTCGGACTCTTCCGCCAGCCCTTCAAGCCAGGCTAACGCCTGTTCAGGATCATCCGGCAATTCGTCCAAGTCCGCGAGCGCGCCAATATCGGCCTTATCTTCCAGGTCCTCAAAAGCGACCTCTTCCGCGCCGGCTTCACTGGCCAGTTCTTCGAGCCAGGCCATGGCTTCATCGACATCTTCGGTCTCTTCTGCAGGCGCCGGCTGCGGCGCTGCAACGTCTGGCGTTTCGTCTTGGGCTTCCACGTCGCCCACGGCTTCGGCCTCAAAGTCAGCTTCACCTTCGGCCTGAGCCAATTCGTCGAGCCAATCCATGGCCTCGCCGACTTCTTCCCTTCCCTCGTCCGCCGGCGGTTGCTCTGTACCGGCAACGTCGGCCGAGAGCGAAGGAAGCTCATCCGCGGGCGCACCTTGCTGCGCCGCCAGCTGTTCCAGCCAGACCATTGCCTCGTCCAGATCTTCCGGAATATCGTCCTCCGAGTATTCCGGCCTAGTTTCGTCTTCAGGCGGCCCTTCTTCTGCCGCTACGGGCTGAAGGTCTGCCTCAGAATGTTCTGGTTCGCCCGTAATTTCGGCATCCGCGGCTTCTGCCGGTTCGTCCCAGACCGATTCTAGATCCTCGTCGGCCTCGTCCCCCTCGTCAGGCCAGCTCATCGTCGGCGGCTCTTCCAACGGGTTGCCCTCGCCAGCAGCTATCTGATCCAGCCAGCTAAGATCTGAATCCGCTTCGACGTCTTCCTTGTCGGCGCCAAAGTCCTCGCTCAACCAATCTGGCAACTCTTCGGCCTCTTCGTCCGCGGGCTGAGCCGACTCTGCCTCGGTCTTTTCGTCAGATTCATCGAGCCACTCCAGCTCGCTCCCCTCCATGTCATCCGCAGCCAAGCCTTCTCGCAACCAATCAGGGAGGTCGCTATCGTCCATGGTTTCGAACTCACTGCCCTCTTCGGAGGGTTGCCCGGCCTGTTGCAGCTCATCAAGCCACTCCAGGTCATCGTCACCGCTGTCGGACGCTCCCGCGTCACGTTGGTCCCTCGGTTCGTCACCTTCGGGAAACTCTTCCCAACTGTTGCCCCGTTCATCCATGTTATCCATGCCGACCTCCTCGACATTAGGTCTATCGCCCGGCGAACCGTGCTCGAAATCCGCCTCAACTTCTTCGTCAACGTCCAACCAGGCGTCCCAATCGGTTTCTTCACGCAGTTCACCAATACCAGGCAACTGGTCACTTGCGCGCCTCAGCAGATTGGTCGTTTCGCCTGTCGCGTCCAACTGTGCATGTGCATCTCTGCCGCTCTCAATAATCTCGAAATCTTCGTCTTCGAAACCACCCTCATCCTCAAGCGCATCGAGCCATTCTGGACCGGCATCCTCTAGCGCGAATTCTTCACCTAGATCGAGATCCTGTACCCAATCAGCCGCCTCAGCCGTCCGGTCCTCCGCCAATTCATCTGACGCTCTGTCGAGCGGAATCTTGTTTGGTAGGATGGGACTATATTCAGTTCTAAAAGCAGAGCCTACGGCAGAGTCGTAACTCAACGATGAATTCGTCGGCAGCACGAGCTCAAAAACACGGCGCAGATGCTCTTGCGCCTCATCCACACGATCTGTGACCAGGTACACCTCCGCCAGAATAGCGCGTGCCTTAATACAATCTGGCAACTGAGCCAGGATACGATTGCATTCCTCGGCGGCACCGATGCGCTGTCCGTCGCGCCAAAGCGCCTCTGCCAACAATACCTGCAAATCAACGCGATTCGGCTCCAACTCGAGCAGGCGTCTCAACTCTGCGATGGCCTGCGCGTACAGTTCGCCCTGCACGTGCATGCGAGCAAGCGCACCCGGCGTCAGGGTTAACTGCTCCGGCGGCAGACCGTCGCGACGACCAATCAAGTCCTGAAGCGACTCCCTGATTGCTCCATTGTAAGGTTCCACTTCAAAAGCGCGTTCCATATGCCAGGCAGCTTCGCGCAAGAGATTTTGCTGTCTGTGCACGATGGCAAGCCCTGCGTGGGCGATAAAGTCTTCAGGGTCCGCGCTAAGCACACGGTGGAAGACGTCGGCAGCGTCCGCGAGCCTATCCTGTTCTAGCAGCGCCTTACCCAACAGCCGGTATGTTTCAACATGTCGCGGAAACTGCTTTAGAATGTGCCTGCAATGCCTGACCGCCGCCTCCAGATGGCTATCATCGATCAAACCGTTGATTTCTTGAAGATAGTCTTGTAGAGCGACTTCGGGCATTGGATGTCACAGGCATCGAAGACTTCAAACGCACGATGCCACCGTGTTTCCCTGGGACATGGCAAGCATCGCATTATGAAAAGTATTATGCGTGTTTAGACCTAATTAGGCAAGTGAAGCTTCTGCAAATTGCGTAGCAGATTGGTCACATCCACCTCGGGATCTGTAGCCTTCCCTAACGGATCCTGCACCTGATCACGACCCAGAAGAACGTTGGTCAGATTGAGCAAGCCATAGTGCAGCGCCATAAGGTGATAGCCGCCTTCCAGAACAAACAGTATGCGCCCACCCGTCGCTTGCGTCGCAAAGTCGACCAGGCGCCGGCAGATTTGCGCGTATCCTTCTAATGACAGTGTCGCGCGCGCCAACGGATCTTGCCAATGGGCGTCAAAGCCTGCCGAGACAAGAATAAGATCGGGATCAAACGTGCTGGCGCGGCGAATAACGAGATCGTCGAGAGCCCGCCTGTAGCCCGCATCCCCAACACCGGCCGGAAACGGCACATTGAGCGTGAATCCGGCTCCCGGACCCGCACCTCGCTCATCTGCCCCACCCGTGCCCGGATAGAAGAAGGGGTGGAACAGATGCAAGGAGACAAAGAGGACCGAATCATCCTCATAGAAAATGTCTTGCGTGCCATTTCCGTGATGCACATCAAAGTCGACAATGAGCACGCGGTGGACATCATCGTATTCGCGTTGCGCGTAGCGTGCAGCGACGGCAACGTTGTTGATTAAGCAAAATCCCCCCACCCGGTCGCGCTCGGCATGGTGGCCGGGAGG
>CAYSMQ010000049.1:8667-17664 GCA_964432035.1 uncultured Ardenticatenaceae bacterium | reverse complement strand
CCGAAACGAAACCTCGGCCGGTGGGTGCAGCAGCAGGGACGGCGCCGCATCGTCCGTCTCATAGGGCATCTTGTAGGGAAAAACGTCTACCGGTTCCGGCGCCTGCGTGCGGATCATCGTTGCTTCCGCCGTTACCATCTCTGTCAAATCAAAGACCGTAACGGCTTCCTGGGCCTGATCCTCATTTCCTTCAAGGGCCAGCAGGACGGATGTAATTAACCGCCGCTCGCGCTCCGTACTACCCTCCGACGCCTGCGCCAGGCGCCGGTCAAGGGCCTGCCGCGTGGCCTCTACCGCCGCTTCGCGCAAGTGAGACAATCTGGGCACCGGCGGCTGGGGGCAAACGTCGAGTAAATCGACAAGCAACTCGCCTGCAGCTACCTCCCGCGCCAGATTTAGATTAATGGTCACCAGATCTTGCATCATCAAACAGCGCACGACGTCCGGTTCGGCAAGGGGCAGCAGGCGATCGTAAACTGCAGCAACTTTTTGCAGAGCCGTGCCCTGCGCCCGCGGAAATTTGAGCAGGAAGATACCCTCCTGGTACGATTGCGCCTCTACGTCAGGCCCCGCCAATTGCCCGCCGCCATCCCAGTACATGACTACGGCAAAAATGTCTGCGTCGACGTTTTGCAGATCAAGTGTATCGGCCGGCGCCAGATTGCTTCCCTTCAACACGTGCAGATCGCTCGCTGCACCGCGCAAATAGTAAACCAGACCGTCGTGCGCGATGTTATAACCGACGGGTAGGCTCAGAACGGCGGTCAGGACGATGTCGCCTTCGTCCGTGATAGCAGCAACGTCTCGGGCCACGCCGCGCCAATCCTGTTCCACGGCAGCATACTCTTCCTGCACCTGCGGTATCATGAGTGTCCCCACACCTAGCGCAGCCACTGCAAGAACCATCCGCGTAGATAGCCCCTGAATCCTCCCGCCCAGTCCGCTCGCGATCCAGACAATGCCCAGGCCGACAAGCAACAGGTAGAAGGGCAACAGATAGATGACGTAGCGGGGATTGGCGCTACGGCTTACGCCGAGCACAAAAATGAGCGGCAGCGGCAAGAATAGGGCAACCAGCGACAGCGACAGGTCGCTCCAGGCACGCCGCCTTAGCAATAGGAAGAGGCCGGCGAGCGCCAGTAGCGAGAGCACAATGGCATAGAATTGGTCATTGCCGCCAAGAGCGCGCACCGTTTCGGTGACCCACGCGCTGAAGGGGCTGCCACGGTTGGCGACCGTGTCCCGCTGCCCGGCAACGTTGCGCTGCATGGCCTGCCACAGGCGCGGCAGCCAGGGCGCGTAGAGCACGAGGACGGTAAGCGCGCCAGTCGCCGGCAGTAGTAAGCGCCGTGGTCGCCGCAGCCCGATCTCCCGCAGGGACCAGCCGGCGATGAGCAACGCCTGCGCGCCAAGGACCACCAGTGCAGCATAGTGCGTGTACAGATTGAGCGCCGTAAGAACCCCATATCCCAACCAGGCCACCGGTGTGGGCCGCGACATGGCGCGATGCAGCCACAAGAAAGAGGCAAGCGACAGGGTCATCAGCAGCGCGTAGTGGCGCGCTTCCTGTGCGTAATGCAGATGGAAGGGTGACAGCGCCAGCAGCAGCATCGCTATCAGACCGGCTCGTCCGAAGCCAAAGCGTCTGGCCAACGCGTAAATGAGCGGCGCGCTCAGAACGCCGGCGAATAACGAGGGCAGGCGCAGGGTGAATTCAGATTCGCCAAAAACGCCGACGCTGAGCCAGGTGAGTATGTAGAGGAGCGGCGGATGGTCTTCTATGCTCACCATCCACTGCCAACCCTGAATTGAATCCCATAGGGTAATCAGCTCGTCGATCCACAGGCTATCGCCGCCCAGATTGTATACTCGAACGGCGAAGGTCAGAAATGTGAGCAGGATGGCGAGAAACGTCTGCCGGCTGAAGCGCTTCACGGTTCGACCGTCACCGTGCCCAAATCATATTCGTCGCCGAATCGCTGCCCGCTGGCTAAATCATAGAGTCCCACAAACAATCCATACTGGCCCGGACTGACATCCTCGGCCAGCGCAAACGTGCGTTCGTCGACGATTGTCTCCCTGGTTGGCCACCAGGACGTTGGATACCAGCCGCCAAGCGGGGGGCCATCGGCCTGATCCACGAGCTCGCCGCTTTGAGGGTCCCGCAAATGAACAAAGACCTGGTAATCGCTGTCCACAGGCGTCGTGGCAGCCCACCGCAGCGCAAAGGTGTAGCTCTGACCGGCGCGCCAGGTGCGCTCGGGCACGTCCGACCCGATCAGTTGCAAGGGCGGACCGTCTTCGGCAAGCGCAGGTGGCTCGCGATCCCGCTCTCCTTCGGACCACGCATGAACTTTTGCCAGAAAGGCACTTTCCCACGGATTGCCGTTGGCGTCGAAAATGGGCACGCGCTCATCCGTTGATTGGTCTAACATGGCCACTTCCACATTGTAGACCATCGGTTCAATCTGTTGCACTTCCCACAACTTGACCTGCACCAGATCACAAAAGACGATGCCCGGTTGCCAGATCGACGTGGGATAAGCGCCCAGGCCCGGATAGGTACGGCGGTTAGCGATC
Source organism: uncultured Ardenticatenaceae bacterium (assembly GCA_964432035.1). Lineage (GTDB taxonomy): Bacteria > Chloroflexota > Anaerolineae > Promineifilales > Promineifilaceae > JAAYYY01. The sequence continues at coordinate 15,084 of CAYSMQ010000049.1, read as the reverse complement.
AGGCTATTTTGCGGGCCGACAATGTGCACAAGTACGGTGTAATCCCCTTCCGCCGCGTCCAACGTGCGCCAGCACACGCGCACCGGGATCAAATCGCCGTTCTGCACCGAGCGCTCCAGCACGCTGACGTGTACCAATTCCGCAAATGCCTCCTCCGGCGTAGGCCCGAAACGCAAGTTCAACGATGGGCCGAGCGCGTCCACTTCTGCCTCGCTTAACGGTTGTGGGTGGCTATAGGCCGGCCGTAGAACCTCTGTCGGCGCCAGCACGCTGAGCCCCATGAGGAAGGCGATGGGAATCAGGGGTAAGTAACGGTGTATCGTGCTCCAGCCCGTGACCAGAAGGATGGCAATCGCCGCCAGCGCCGGATAGAGCAACCGGCCATAAGGCGCCACCACGCGATGCATCCACACTTCCAGAAAAATCGCCGACCCCAGCAGAAATGTCGTCAGTAAGAAGAGCGGGGCCGTACCCTCTGCCAGAAGCGGTTTGCCCGCCTTTCGCCTGCGCCAGACCCTGAGACCGAGGCCGGCAAGCGCCACGACGAACAGCGCGAAGAGTAAATAGTAGACGTTATAGTCGGGGCGAACCGTGCCCCAACCAAGCCAGATCCACAGCGAGCGGAAAACCTCCCACCACCGTTTCCAGGCGCGGTCGACGTTTTCCGGTTGTGTGATGGCCCAGTCGGTCGCATCGTGTGTTTCCAGGCCCAGGGGCGAACCGTACAGCAGCCAGCCGCGGGCGAACCACCAGCCGGCGACGAGAAGCGCCGGAATCCCCACCCACAGCGCCATCGTAACAAACCTGCGAAAATTGAGGCCTCGCGAGCGCCACAACCATAGCAGGCCCAGACCCACGGGCAGGACGAGTATGCCCGCGCTCACCTTCGTCAGCGTCGCCAGGCCCATCGTGGCGCCCAGGGCCACTGCGCGCTGCTTGCTGAATCCGTGACGAAGCAGTCCCGCCAATAGCCAGAGGCTCACCGTGCTCAGCGCCGCTACGGGAATGTCGTTGGAAATAACGCCCCCTAGAAAGTTAACCTGCGGCAGAAAAACGACGAACAGGGTTGATAGCACGGGGATGCGCGGATGCGCCGGAAAAATGGTGCGACCCAGACGGTAGATGGCAATCAGTAGCAACCCGCCAAACAGGGCCGAGACGACGCGCGCCAGATAGAAAGAAAGCCAACCGCCGGCGAGACGATTAACGTCGCCGGGGTAGTGAATGGCGCGATTGTCATTATCGGGAAAATCGCGCGGAATGGGCCCCACGAAGTTAGGATTGGGCCGGAAAACAACTTCCGGATCTTCCAGTCCGACAACGCGGGCGGGGAGCGAGGCCAAAAAGTAGTAGAGGGGTGGTTGGCTCGATTCTTGCTCGATGCCCGTTTCCCAGGCTTCATCGCCCTGTGGCGGGAGACGATTAGTGCGCGCCAACCACTGTATGTAGGCGAAGTGCTGCGGTTCGTCCGGCCCTTCAAATGGCGGCGTGATGGCGGCGTAAACGAGGGCAAGCGTCAGGTAGCCGGCAACAACGAATAGCAGGAACCAGGGCGCTACCCTCTTCGAGAGTCGTTCTTTGCCGGCGGCGCTCGCCGCCGTCGCCGTCTGCACTTTGTCAATAAGAGCCATCCAATCAATCCTGCCACAGCCAATCGCACTGCCCGGCGATCTTATCGTTTACGCTTGCCTGCGCAACTTTCCTAATGCCCGTCGAGACCGTCGTGAGCCGTTTGTGAATTGTTGGACAAAAGGGCCTTGGTAAGGTAATATCTTTCCTACTATCAGGAGTGGCCTGTGGTTACCCCTGCATGCAAACAAATCTAAAAAAGTTCCCCCAGAGGCTACACATTCGTGGATGATACCGTACAATTATTAAAATCTTTGACAGAGGCACACGGTGTGCCCGGCTACGAAAGTGAAGTGCGCGCCGTTTTGAGAGAGTATTTTGAGCCGCTCGGCGACGTTTCACAGGACAAGCTAGGAAGCCTGATTTGCCATAAGGCTGGCGACGGGCCGCGCGTCATGCTTGTCGGACACATGGACGAAATCGGCTTCATGGTGCGCCACGTCACTGAAGAGGGCTTTCTCAAATTTTTGCAGCTCGGTGGTTGGTGGGATCAAGTTCTTTTAGGACAGCGGGTGATCATAAAGACACATAAGGGCGACGTTCCCGGCGTTATCGGCGCCAAACCGCCGCACCTTCTGGAAGCGGACGAGCGCGACAAGGTGGTCAAGAAGAAGGACATGTTCATCGACATCGGCGGCACCTCGGTCGAGGATGTAAAAGCCGCCGGCGTGCGCGTCGGCGATCCCGTCGTGCCCGATGCCAACTTTGTGACGCTGGCAAACCCGCAGACGTACCTTTCCAAGGCCTTTGACAACCGCATCGGTTGCGCCGTCGTCATCGACGTCTTACGTGCGCTGGCCGATGGTGACGGACAGATTAACGACGTCTACGGCGTCGCCACTGTGATGGAAGAAGTCGGCGTGCGCGGCGCGACGACGAGCGTGCGCGCCGTCGACCCGGACGTGGCCATTATCCTGGAATCGGACATCGCCGGCGACGTGCCCGGCATCGAAGATGAGGTGTGTGACGTAAAGCTCGGCGGTGGCCCGTCGGTTCTCATTTACGATGCGCGCATGATTCCCAATATAAAGTTGCGCAATCTGATCGTCGATACCGCCGAAGATCTGGGCATATCGCTGCAATTTAACGCCATGCAAGGCGGCGCGACCGATGGCGCAGCCATTCACTTGCACGAAACCGGCGTGCCCACCGTGGTTATTGGCGTGCCTGCACGGCACATTCACAGCCACGGCGCCATAATCCACCGTGAGGATTACGATGAAGCTGTGCAGCTTGTGCGCGCAGTCGTTGCCCGGCTGGACGCCGACACCGTGGCCGATCTAACAAGATAGACGAGCGCCTTCTACCGGGCTAAGGCGCCGGTTAGAAAGCGAGAACTTATAACATGACCCTTTTTGAAATAGTTCTTCCCAGGGAGGTTGGTGTATGACAACCGTTTCTCCAGAGTTCCAGAGTATTACGGACTCGCTCCTTAAACAGATTGATGAATTCAAACCACGCACCGGGCGACAGAGCGTCGGAACGGTAACCGCTGTCTATGACGGCATCGCCATTGCCAGCGGACTGGCAGACGTCAAGGCCAGCGAGATCGTCGAATTCGCCAGCGGCGAAGCCGGCGTGGCCCTGAACCTGGAGCCGGACAGCGTCGGCATTGTGGTCATGGGCGACTACACACAGATCGAGACCGGCGATGAAGTACGCACGACGGGGCGCATCGCTTCCGTGCCTGTTGGAAACGCTCTGATCGGGCGCGTGGTCGATCCGCTGGGCCGCCCGCTGGATGGCAAAGGGCCCATCAACACCACCAAGCGGCGCCCCGTGGAGCGCATCGCTCCCGGCGTCATCGAGCGTAAGGGCGTTGACACCCCGGTTCAGACGGGCATTATCGCTATCGACGCCATGTTCCCCATTGGACGGGGTCAACGTGAGCTAATCATTGGCGACCGCCAGACGGGCAAGACGGCCCTTGCTCTGGATACCATTGTCAACCAGAAAGGGCTGGACATGATCTGCATTTACGTCGCCATTGGCCAGCGTGTGGGCCAACTGGCGCAGGTCGTCGCTAACTTGGAAGAGCAAGGCGCGATGGACTATACCATCGTCGTTTTGGCAGGCGCCTCTGAGCCGGCTCCCCTACAGTACTTCGCCCCGTACGCCGGCTGCGCCATCGGCGAGGAGTTCATGGAGGACGGTCAGGACGTTCTCGTCGTCTATGACGACCTCTCCAAGCACGCTTGGGCCTATCGCGAGATTTCCCTGGTGCTGCGCCGCCCGCCCGGTCGCGAAGCATATCCGGGCGACATTTTCTCGCTGCACAGCCGCTTGCTGGAGCGCGCCGTGCGCCTACGCGACGAGCTGGTCATCGTGGAAAAGGGCACGGAAGTGACCAAAGAGACGAAGGCCGGCGTAGATGGCAAGATCTACTTTGGCAATAACGACTGGGAAAAGGCCGAAGAGGCGCTCCAGAACATGGACAACCCAGACAATTACGAGATTAAGAAGATCCCGGGCACCGGCGGCTCGCTAACCGCGCTGCCCATCATCGAGACACTTTTGGGCGACCTATCCGCATACATTCCCACCAACGTCATTTCCATTACAGACGGACAAATCTTCTTGGAGACAGACCTCTTCAACCAGGGCCAGCGCCCCGCTATTAACACCGGTAACTCCGTCTCCCGCGTCGGTAGCGACGCCCAGCGCAAAGCCATGAAGAGCGTCGCCGGCGGCCTCAAGTCTGACCTGGCGCAGTATCGCGAGTTGGCAGCATTCGCGCAATTTGGCTCCGACCTGGACAAGGCCACGCAACGCCAGCTGGATCGTGGCGCGCGACTGATGGAAATCCTCAAGCAGCCACAGTTTGAACCATATTCGCTCGATCACCAGGTGATGGTTATCTACGCCGGCACGCGCGGCTATCTGGACGAGATTCCTGTGGACGACGTTACCCGTTGGAAAGAGGAATTCCTGCACTACATGGACACCGCCCGCTCGGAAATCGGCCGCACTATCATGGATACCTACCGCTTCTCCGACGAGACGGAAGAGCAACTGCAGCAGGCAATTGAGGACTTTAATGCAGGTTGGGAGAGTAGCGAGTAGAGACTAGAGATTGGAGATTGAAAGAACACAATCGCTAATCTCCAGTCTCCAATCTCCTCCAAAGGAGTAACTCTTTGGCCACCGAACGCGAACTAAACAAGCGCATTCGCAGTGTAAAAAACATCTCACAGGTCACCAGCGCGTTAGCGGCGGTTTCGGCTGCCAAGGCCAGCAAGGCGCAGAAACAGGTGGAAGCCTCCCGTGATTACGCGGGCAAAGCGTACGAGATCCTTGTTAACCTGGCTTCGCAACCCAGCGTAGGCGAGGCGCGTCATCCGCTGTTGACGCCGCGTGACGAAATCCAAAACGCCGCCGTCGTCGTTATCACGGCCGATCGTGGTCTGGCAGGCGCCTATAACGCCAATATCGTCAGCTACGCCGAACAGTTCATCCGCGCGCTACCCTATCCCACGCGCGTTATTTCAGTAGGGCGCAAGGGGCACAGTCTCCTGGTGCGTCGCGGTTACAACGTCGTCGCGCTCTTTGATGACATTCCCGACGAGCCGACGATTTTCGATACAGCGCCCATCGTCGAAGTCCTGCTTCACGACTATCTCTCAGGTGAAGTCGACGAGGTATTCGTGGCCTATACGAACTTCGTCACCCTGGTGACGCGGGAGTTAGAAGTGCAACAGCTGCTTCCGCTCAAGCCGCTGGACTTTGAGGGCATGGCAGTGTCTGATTATATTTCTGGCGTTGACGTCGAGGAAGCGGCGGCCCGTATCTATAATTATGAACCCGACGCCGAGTCCATCCTCAACGAGGTTGTGCCGCGCTTTACCGGGCTGCAAATATACCAGGCCGTGTTGGAAGCAAAAGCAAGCGAACATAGCGCGCGCATGGTCGCCATGAATAACGCGACCGATAATGCCGGCGAACTAATTGACTATCTTATCCTGGAGCGCAACAAGGCGCGTCAGACGAACATCACCAACGAAATCCTGGACATCGTCGGCGGCGCCGAGGCGCTATCTAAGTCATGAACTTGATATCTGGAGGAAGCAATGGCTAATGGCAATGGAATCGTCCGCGCCATTCGGGGCGTGGTCGTGGACGTAGAATTCGATCGGGGAGAACTACCGGAAATTTTTGAAGCCGTGGAGATCGACATGGAGGACGGCGAACCGCTCGTCCTCGAAGTGCAGCAGCATATTGGCAATAGCATGGTGCGCACCGTGGCCATGGACACCACCGACGGCCTGGCCCGTGGCACCGTGGCGCGTGCCACGGGAGACCCAATCCGCGTGCCCGTCGGCCCCTCCACGCTGGGCCGCGTTTTTGATGTCACCGGCCTACCCATCGACGGCGGGCCCGCCCCTGAGGCTGAGAAGTACTATCCTATCCACCGCCACGCGCCGGAATTTCAGGACCAATCTACGGCCATCGAAACGTTTGAGACCGGACTCAAGGTGCTGGACCTGATTGCCCCGCTCATTCGCGGCGGTAAGACGGGCGTCTACGGTGGCGCCGGCGTGGGCAAGACGGTGATGATCTCCGAGCTGATCCGCTCGGTAGCCAGGGCGCACGAAGGCGTCTCCGTGTTCGCCGGCGTTGGCGAGCGCACCCGCGAAGGCACCGACATGTATTATGAGTTACAAGAGTATGGCGTGTTGGACTCGGTAGCCATGGTCTTCGGACAGATGAACGAGCCGCCGGGCGTACGCCTGCGCGTGGCGCTCACAGGCCTGACAATGGCCGAATACTTCCGCGACGAAGGGCGCGACG
>CAYSMQ010000049.1:0-8657 GCA_964432035.1 uncultured Ardenticatenaceae bacterium | reverse complement strand
CGACGTGCTGCTGTTCATCGACAACATCTTCCGCTACGTGCTGGCAGGCGCCGAGATGTCCGCGCTTCTAGGCCGCATGCCCAGCGCGGTGGGTTACCAGCCCACATTGGCAGCCGAGATGGGCGACTTGCAGGAGCGCATTACGTCCACAAGGACCGGTTCTATCACGTCCATGCAGGCCATCTACGTGCCCGCCGATGACTATTCCGACCCGGCGCCCGTGGTAACCTTTGCTCACCTTGATGCCAGCATCACCCTGGAGCGCAGCGTGTTCGCTAAGGGTATCTTCCCCGCTGTGGACCCGCTTTCGTCCTCCAGCCGCGCGCTACAGCCACACATCGTCGGGGAAGAACACTATCGCACGGCGCGCGAGGTGAAGGAAGTGTTGCAGACGTACAAGGACCTGCAAGACATCATCGCCATTCTGGGTATCGACGAGCTGAGCGAGGACCAGAAGTTGCTGGTTGCCCGCGCGCGTAAGATCGAGCGTTTCCTGGGCCAGCCCATGTTCGTCGCCGAGAAGTTCCACGGTCTGCAGGGCGAGTACGTCACGACGCCCGAAACAGTGCGAGGCTTCCGCGAGATTCTGGACGGCAAACACGATGATTTGCCCGAGCAGGCCTTCTTCATGGTCGGCACCATCGATCAAGCCGTGGAAAAAGCAGAACGCCTACGCGCAGAATCGTAACAGGGTTTCCTATGCCACTACAATGTGAGATCGTCACGCAGGAACGCACCGTCTTCAGCGCCGAGGTCGACGCCGTCAACCTGCCGACGCCGGAAGGGCGCATGGGCGTGTTGCCTAATCACATGGTGATGCTGACCACGCTCGGCTTTGGCGAAGTCTCCGTGCGACGAGGGACGGAGCTGGAGTACTTCGCCATCGGCGGCGGCTTTGCCGAGATATTGCCCGACCGCGTGACCTTGCTGGCCGATTCAGCTGAGGGCGTCGAGGAGATCGACGTCGAACGGGCGCAGCGCGCCCGCGAGCGCGCCGAAAAGGCCATGGAAGAGGGTATCCCCGAAGATTCCGAGCGTTACGCTCAGATTGAGGCCTCCTTGCGCCGCGCCCAGGCGCGCATCGAGCTTGGGCGTCGCCGTGGCGCCGGCCGCCGCCAGCGCGCCATGCCCGGCGGTGGTGGACCGCCCGCTCGCGAAGAAGAACAGGGCGAGGGCCAATAACTGTGGGCTTCTTAACGTCACGCATCGCTATTGATCTGGGCACCGTCAATGTTCTGGTCTACGACCAGGGCCGCGGCATCGTAATGCAGGAGCCATCCGTAGTCGCTTTGCGTGAAGACGGCGAAAAGACCGTCATCGTTGAAGTCGGTCGCGCCGCGCGCGAAATGTACGGGCGGACGCCGGAAGAGATTGAAGTGATGCGCCCTTTGCGCGATGGCGTCATCGCCGACTACTTCGTCACTGAAGCCATGTTGCGCTACTTTATTCAACGCGTCACCGGCAGGTTAAATGTGCGCAAACCGATGGTCATGATCAGCGTGCCCTATGGCGTGACCAGCGTGGAACGGCGCGCCGTGCGCGAGGCCGGTCTGGCTGCAGGCGCGCGTGAAGTCTACCTTATTCACGAACCGCTCGCTGCCGCCATTGGCGCCGGCCTTCCGGTGGGCACCCCCACCGGCAACATGGTCGTAGACCTGGGCGGTGGTTCCACGGAAGCGGCGGTGGTTTCCATGAACGGCATCGTCGGCGCGGAGTCTGTGCGCGTGGGCGGCGTTCATCTGGACGAGGCTATCGTCAGCTACATTCGCAAGAAGTACAACCTTGTGGTGGGTGAGCCGACGGCCGAGGCTATCAAAATAAAGATCGGCGCTGCTGCAGAGCTCAAGGAGCGGCTAGAGATGTCCATTCAGGGGCGCGATCAAGTGGCCGGATTGCCGCGCACGATCACACTGACCTCCGACGATGTAGAAGAGGCCATGCAAGAGCCTCTGTCGGCCATTGTCAACGTTATCCGCGCCGTGCTGGCCAAGACGCCGCCCGAACTTTCGGCCGACATCATCGATCGCGGCATGGCGCTCGCCGGCGGCGGCGCGCTTTTACGCGAAATAGACGCCATGATTACGCAGGAAACCGGCGTCCCCGCTTACGTCGCGGATAATCCCATCGCCTGCACCGCCCTTGGCGCAGGCAAGGCCCTCACCGAACTCCCCCTGCTCCTGCGCACCCTCAACTTACAATAACATAGAAATCGGATGTCGTGGAGACATCCGATTTCTTCGCATTTACTCTACGTCCAGATAGTACGTCATCCGCTGCAGCTGCACCACGGGGTCGCTATACTGCACCTGCACCCCTTGCGGTACGCTGATGCTGATCGGCGCGTAGGTGAGAATGGCGCCCACCCCCGCCGCTGTCAAACGGTCTGCAAGTTTCTGGGCTGCCTCTGCCGGCACCGCCAGCACCGCGATTTGCACCTTTTCTTGCTCGATAACTTCCTCGAGCGTGTCCACGTGCCGAACCGCGATGCCGTTTATTTCCTGGCCGACGGTCTGCGGATCGACGTCGAAAATCCATCTAATTTGGAAGCGACGGCGCTGGAATCCACCATAATGGGCCAACGCGTGCCCCAGGTAGCCCGCTCCCACCAGGGCCACCGACCAGTCGCGATCGAGGTGTAGGATACGTCGCAATTGCTGCACCAAATAGCTAACGTGGTAGCCGGTACCCTGCTTGCCGAACTCCCCGAAGTGCGACAGATCTTTTCGAATCTGCGCCGAACTAATGCCTAAGCGGTCGCCCAGCTCCTGCGACGAAGTCGTCGTTTTTTCACCCTCTTCCACCATACGCGTTAACGCCTGCAGATATATGGGCAGTCTTCCTATTACAATATCAGGGATATCATCAGCCACGTTAGGCGATTCCTCCGTCGTGAGATCTCCTATTTCGCTCATTTTCGAGGAGTATTTCTTTAAAGGAAGAGGAACGGACCACCAACGGATTCGCCTCTCACCCAAACAGTTACCGGATGAAGCGCGCGACGCGGGCCACCACGCTCGTGTAACATTTCACAATTCTAGCATAGGGTCCGAGCAGTCGCAAACTTCGAGGGCGCCGAAAAGTTAGCTTAAACGTCGGAAATAGCGTTTCCATGCCACAGCATTTCTATGGCATAATAGCGAGTATCCGGTAAAAGCAAATCCAGAGGTCGCCAAATGAATAAGCTAAACCCTGACCAGAAGTATTTCGTAGAAGAGTTCTATGAAGACTACCGTGAGGGCCTGCTCTCGCGGCGAGAGTTCATCAGGCGCGTCGCCTTTATTACCGGCAGCATGGCTGCCACCGTCGTCACCATGGGCGCAGCCGGCTGTGCTCCCGACGAACTGCCGTCTCCCACAGATCCGATGCCTACGCCACAGCCGCCGGCTGCCACGGCGACGGCGGCTGCGCCCACAGAAGCGGCAATGATTGCCGCCACGGCAGAGAGTACGGCGACGACTGCCACGGCAACACAAGAAGCAGGGCTGACGCCGGTGCCCGGCGCGCAGAGTCCCTTTTCTGTACCCATTGGCGATCCTTCGGTAACTGCCGAGGACATTACATTAACCAGCCAGGGAGATGAAATAACAGCGTACCTGGTGCAGCCGGCTGAGGGCGGCACGTTCGCTGGCGTCCTTGTCTGTCACGAGAACCGGGGGCTGACCGCGCACATTCGAGACGTCGCCCGCCGCTTTGCGCAGGCCGGCTACGTGGCGCTCGCTATCGACCTGCTCTCTCGCGAAGGCGGCACGGACAATCTGGATCGCGACCAGATCCCCGGCTTGCTCAGTAATGCCGGCTCCCAACGTCACGTGGCCGATTTCAGCGCGGGTTTCGACTACTTACAGAGCCTGGAGTCGGTGGACGGGGAGCGCATCGGCATGACCGGCTACTGCTTCGGCGGCGGCATCACCTGGGATGTGGCAACGGCGTTGCCAGATCTGAAGGCGGCAGTGCCCTTCTACGGGCGCGGGCCAGATCTGGGCCAGGTGACAAATATCCAGGCTGCCGTGTTGGGCGTATATGCTGAGAACGACGCCCGCATCAACGCCGGAATCGATGCCCTACGCGAGGCCCTCGACCAAGCCGGCGTCACCTACGAGTTCAAGATCTATCCGGGCGTGGACCACGCTTTCCACAATGACACGAGCTCGCGCTACGTTGAGGAACAGGCCACGCAAGCCTGGCAGGACACGCTGTCCTGGTTTAAGACTTATCTTTAAGCCGTCGCGGTTACAAACACTTAGTGAATAGCGCACGAGAACTGTCAATCGGATATTAAACGCTTCTGGGTTAGCCTACGATCTGCCCCGCAATGCGCGGCGCTTCGGTAGCTATCTCGTGCAGCATACCGGCAGGCGAAACATAGAACCCACAGAAGTACAGGCCCGGCAACGCGCACTCCTCGCCGCTGACGCGCGGGACGCCGTTCTCATCCGTCACCTCGCCAACATCCTCGAGAAAATCGGCGAGCGCCGGGCGGTAACCGGTGGCTAGAATCACGACATCGAATTGAGCGGTCTGCCCGTCTGCGAAAAGGACGCCCTCGTTTTTAAAGCGATCGACGCCGGGATAGACGGCAATGCGTCCTTCCTTAATCGCCGCCACCGTCCCCACGTCGATGACGGGAATGCGTCCCCGTTCGGCGATCTGCGTCAAGGGGCCGTATGGTGGTTTGCGTAAACCATGGGCGCTAAGATCGCCAACGCTCAAACGAATCAGCGGCGCCGAAAGGAAGTCCGCCACCGGCGGCGGAAAGTGGCTGAGCACGATGCTCCAGGTCAGAATAGGAAGTCCCAGCAGCTCGCGCGGTACGACGTGGATGGGGCCACGCACAGCCAGCCCCGGACGCGCCCCGTGTTCGGCCAGATCCAGCGCAATCTCGGCGCCTGAATTGCCACAGCCGACGACAAGCACGCGCTGTCCGGTAAAGGGCGCCCCATTGCGGTAGTGGGAGCTGTGCAAAAGCTCGCCGCCATAGATCTCCATGTCGGGCCACGTTGGCCTGTGCGGCTCGCGCGCGTAGCCTGTGGCGATGACCACGTTCGACGCCTGGTAGCGATTGTTCGCCGTCAGCGCCTGCCAGCCACCCTCTACGCGCCGCACGCTGCTCACCTCCTCGCCAAACCGAGGCGCCAGGTCAAAGCCGCTGGCATAAGCCTCGAGATAGGCGACAAGCTGATCGCGCGCCGGATATTTAGGTACGTCTGAGGCAAAAGGTCGGTCGGGAAGCGCCGAGAGTCCTTTGCTGGTGTGCAGGTGCAGGCGATCATAATGGTTGCGCCAGACGCCTCCCACAACGCGATTTTTCTCTAACAGCACAAACGGGGCGCCGCGGCGCTGCAGGCAGCGCGCCACCGCCAGACCGGCCGCGCTGGCGCCGATTATTAGGGTTTCTGCGCGCAGCACGGCCATCGTTTAATGGCCTTCACCGGGCGCCAACTCTTCTAGCTCAATCGTATTGCCGTCCGGATCGATAACCCCGCACAGCTTGCGACCCGGTTGCTCGCTAATCGGTTGAATTTGCGCCCCGCCGTAGGCCTGGACCAGTTCCAACATCGCTTCCAGATCGCCGACCGTAAAGGAGAGTTGGATGCGATTCTTGTCGGCTTCAATGCCCAGAATCTCGTTGGGGCAGAGCAAGAACGGAAATCCGGCTATTTGACCACGGTAAAGAACCGTGCCAAAAGCTTCAAAGGGCTCCAGATCGGCTTCGAACAGCGTATCATAAAAATCGACCATCGCCGGCATATTCAGCGCGGCAATCGTTATGCCTCGGAGAGCCAGGACAGAACTGGGTTGCATAGATTTCATTTCCTTCTGGCGATTGACAACGCCATACTCATGGACTCATCAAACAAAGTTGCGTTAGGACGGTTTCTGTGCCAGGACAAACAGGTGTGATGCACTTGGTTCATGGCTGTCGGGCACCAATCTTGCCCACACAATATCTAGGCCACACGCTTGCAGAAGTTGCAGATTTGTCTCCGCGTCAAAGTGGCTCCAATGCATTGCGCGACCAAAATAACCGCCCTCGAAATCCTCCGCCAAATCTTCCGCTCCCAGACAAAGCAGCGCCAGCCCACCGGGCTTCAGAAGGCGACGCAAGCCATGAAACACGGCTTTGTGCTCCTCGCGTGGAATATGGATGATGGCATAGTAAGAGCAAATGGCGTCAAAGCAAGCATCTGTGAAGCCCAGAGCGGTCAAGTCCTGGCACACAAACACGGCGGCGGGCGCCAGGCGCCGCGCCAACGTCAGCTGCGTTTCGGCAAAATCGACGCCCACCACGCGAAAGCGTTCCTGCAACAGCCTCGTCACCGGCACGCCCGCCCCACATCCGGCGTCCAGCACCCACGCGCCGGGCGCCAGGCGTTCCGCGAGATCGTCCAACAGCCTGACGTCCGCCATCTCGGCAACAGGTAACTCGCTTCGTGCAGCCAAATAATCTAGGGCAATGGCATTATACCCCTCACGCACCAGCCGCTTGTTCTTCTGTAAGTTATCCACGTTTGACGGTATAATCGCCTCCAACTGACACTGTGACACCGCAAATCGACAACGCACTGCAACAACCACAGTATACAACGCCACCCCAAAAAATTCAGACCCACACGCACCGGATAAAAACGAATGACCCTAAACCTCTCAATCGCCAATCCCCAATCCCCAATCTCCAGTCTCCAGTCTCCAGTCTCCACCCCCCCATGCACGTCGCCCTAAACGCCTACTTCTGGAACCGCCCCGACACCGGCAGCGGACAATACACGCGCCAGCTCGTCTACCATCTCAACCGCTACGTCAGCGACCTGGACGTGACGCTGATCTATCCATATGAGGGCCAACCGCAGGACGTGCCGCCCAGCGTGAACGTGCACCACGCGCCGGTTCGGCCAGGCCACGTGGGGAAAGTGCTTTTCGAGCAGGTCAGCTTTCCGCGCGCCTGCAGTCGCGTGGGCGCCAACGTAGCGCACGTGCCCTACTGGGGCTCGCCCTTGCGTTGCCCGGTCCCTGTAGTAGTCACCGTGCATGATCTGATTACGCTCGCCGTGCGCGAATACAGGCGCGGCCTGCGCCCGCGCCTGTACAATGCGCTGGTCAGCGCCTCGGCGCGCGGCGCTTCACACGTCATCACCGACTCAAAGTTCAGCCGCGGCGAGATCGTAAACCGGCTCCAGATCCCGTCCGACCGCGTCACACCTATCTATCTGGCGCCCGGCTCGCAGTACACGGCCCAATCCGACCTGCTTCTAGATATGGCCGTGACACAAAAGTACGACCTGCCCGAATTTTACGTCCTTTATCTGGGCGGTTACGCGCGACACAAAAACGTCATGACCCTCTTGCTGGCCTATACCTACGTGGCGCAGGCGCTGGGCGAGGATTATCCCCTCATCCTGGCGGGCGCCAAACCGTCGCCCGGTCCCAACTTTCCCGACTACGACGACTATATTCAGCAATCCAATCTGGACGACTCTGTACAGTGGATCGGTTACGTGGATGAAGAGGACAAGCCCGCCCTCTATCGCAGCGCCATGTGTTTCGCCTTCCCCAGCCGCTACGAAGGGTTTGGGCTGCCGCCGCTGGAAGCGATGGCCTGCGGCGTCCCGGTGGTAACCACCAACGCCGCGTCGCTTCCGGAGGTCGTGGGCGAGGCCGCCTTTGCCCTGGAGCCGGACGACGCGCGCCAGATGGCGGGATCCATTATTTCGCTACTAATCCAGGATAACTTCGCTGACGAGATGAAACAGAAGGGATTGGAGCAGGCGGAAAAGTTTAGCTGGCAGAAAACGGCGACAGAGACCGTCATCATCTACGATCGTGTGGCGGGCAGCTAATACTTGCCACGCCAACGAACCACGAGTGAGGAAACCGTGCCGAAACGAATTGCCATTGTGACCGGCGGCAACCGCGGAATAGGTCTCGAAATCTGCCGCCAGCTTGCGGCTCGCAGCAATAGGCGAGTGCTACTGACCGCGCGCAACGTGAGCGCCGGCAAGGCAGCCGCTGCCCAATTGAACGACAAAGGCGGCGACGTCCTCTTTCACGAGCTGGAAGTGACGGATCAAAATAGCATCCGTCGCCTGGTCAAGCATGTTGCCGATCATTACGGTCGCGCCGACATCCTGGTCAATAACGCCGGCATTTACCTTGATTCGGGCCTCACCCTGGAGCAGATCGATGTGGGCCTGGTGCGCCAGACCTTTGAAACAAATTTCTTCGGCCCTCTGCGCCTCAGCCAGGCGTTCCTGCCGCTCATGAAGCGCCACAATTACGGGCGAATTGTCAATCTCTCCAGCAACATGGGCTCGCTGACAAATATGCGCGGAGGCGCCGTGGGCTATCGCGCTTCCAAGGCTGCGCTGAATGCACTCACCCGCGTGCTTGCCGCCGAACTGACTGAGACCAACATCCTGGTAAACAGCGTCAGCCCTGGATGGGTACGCACCGACATGGGCGGCCCCCACGCCGCGCGGTCCGTAGCAGAAGGCGCCGACACCGCCGTGTGGCTCGCAACGCTACCCGACGATGGCCCCACCGGCGGCTTCTTCCGCGACCGCCAGCCGGTTTCTTGGTAGCCTGTCGCGCGCCTAGTCGCAGCCCCTGCCCCATGTTACAATCTACCGGCAAAGTAGAAGTTGCAGCGAGTTGACATGAAT
>CAYSMQ010000048.1:0-17848 GCA_964432035.1 uncultured Ardenticatenaceae bacterium | reverse complement strand
ATCCGCGAAATTGCAGCCGCACCCGGGCACTCTCTACGCGCCGTCGCCTTGCGCGCGTCGCGCCATTTGCGCGACAGTTACAGCGATGAAGGCGGCGACGGTAAAGATGCCAGACCAAGCCTCGCATTTGCGCTTGGTCAGGACCATCCTGCCTACCGCGCCTTAGAACGAGAGCTCGTGCCCTATGCGGACCCCTATGCCTGGTATGTGCGGGTCCCAGACGTTCGCCGTTTCCTCCGAACCATTCGCCCGGTTCTGCAACGAAGATTAGAAGAGGGCGTAATGGCCGGTTACAGTGGATCGGTGCGCCTCAATTGTACGTCAGATTCTGTCCGTATGGTTTGGAAGAAGGGCAAACTGGTCGCCATCGAAAAGTACGAACCGGCGCTGTTTGAAGACGGTGACGCCATTTTCCCGGGGCGTGCGTTCCTACAACTATTGTTCGGTTTCCGCAATCTCAAAGAGCTAAAGCGCGCGCACCCCGACTGTTATGTGCAAAGTGACGAGGCTTACGTGCTACTTAGCACGCTGTTTCCACGCAAACCGTCCCTTCCTGTTGGGCTGATCTAGTCGATGGTTGAGAATCCGTTGGCTCCGTTCCTCGAGCAGCAGCCGAGCTTGATCCTAGACGGTGGGCTTGCCACCGAGCTGGAGCGACGCGGCTTCGATCTTGATGATTCGCTTTGGTCGGCCCGTCTCTTGAGTCGGGCGCCCCAAGCTATCAAAGCCGTGCATTGGGACTATCTGGAGGCCGGCGCGGACTGCATTATCACCGCCAGTTATCAAGCCACGATTCCCGGTTTTCGCAGCAAAGGGTACAGTGCCGAAGGGGCGCAAACCTTAATAAGGCGCGCCGTACTTATTGCCAGAGAGGCCCGTGACGAATTCTGGTCAAAACCACAGAACCGTAAAAATCGCCTGCGCCCGCTTGTGGCTGCCAGCGTTGGCCCTTATGGTGCGTTTCTGGCCGACGGCAGCGAGTACCGTGGCGACTATAACCTCGACGAAGATGGATTATATGCCTTTCACCGCTCCCGTTGGCGCTTGTTGGTGGGCTGCGAGCCCGACATATTAGCCTGCGAGACCATTCCGTCGGCCATCGAAGCGCGGGCGCTGGCGCGGCTGCTTATAGAGACGCCCGAAATGCCCGCCTGGGTCAGCTTTAGCTGTCTTGACGGGAGGCACATCAACGATGGGACGCCTTTGGCTGACGTAGTGACGCTCCTTACGGATATTCCGAGCCTAGTGGCGCTGGGCATCAACTGCACACCGCCGCGCTTTATACCGGATCTGGTGCGCGAGGCGCGGCGCGCAACGGACAAGCCCATCGTCGTCTATCCCAATTCTGGCGAGCTTTATGATGTGAAAGAGCGCCGGTGGACTGGGCTCTCGATACCAGATGACTTTGCCGTGCAAAGCCGCGCCTGGCGCCAGGCGGGCGCAATGCTCATCGGCGGGTGTTGTCGTACAGGCCCCGCCCATATTTCACAGATCAGGCGCGCGCAGCTGCAGACGATCTAGTCTCCGGCGGCAATCGCGCGCCCCATGGAGATAAAGAGATGACCAAGATACTGCGCATCGCAGAAGCTGTTCTATACGTTGATGACTTGCCTGAAGCGACTCGCTTTTATCAAGATATCCTTCAACTGCCGCTCACTGCCTCATTTGGCGACGCCAGTTTTTTACAGACTGGACAGGACTCTACACTCATCCTCTTTGATCGCCAGAAGTTGCGCCAGCGCCAAAGTGTAATTCCATCGCACGGCGCGGACGGCGCGGGCCATGTGGCCTTTGCCGTGGAGGCCGAGGAGATGGCGGCCTGGCGCAACCGCCTGAAGGTGCTGGGTATAGACATCGAGCACGAGCAGGACTGGCCTCAGGGAACGCATTCGATCTACTTTCGCGATCCGGCGGGTAATAGTGTTGAGTTGATAGAAGACAATCATTACCGGTATGTGTGGAATTCCCTAGACTTGGACGGCGACCAATAAGAACGTAAATGAGTCGATGAGGGACCTCGAACGCCTACCTTAACAAGACGCTAAAGAATCGACTCCATATCGTTCCACTCCACGTGCAACTCGGGCACTTCCCAATCTCGCTCTGGACGCCAATCGTTCCATACTCCATCAAACGGTTCTTCCCGCCGCTCAATTCTCTTGACTACCGCTAGTTTAGCCCTTGCGATTCGCTTTGCAGTTGCCTGTGAGATCGCCCCGCGCCGAACTCCTTCCCGATACTCCTCCACATCTTTACAACTCAAGGTGTAGTCTGGGTGAACTTCCAGGTCAAGTTCAAGATCGAGCGTATCGAAGCCGATTGGCGTGCGCCTGAAAGGCGTTTCAAAGTTGACGTACCAGCCCAGAAATCTGTCGCTTTCGTGCTCCCAGACTACATTGGTCGCATAATAGGCGCCCGGTTCCATGAAAACCAAAAACCGGCGCCGCTGCCACTTCCAGTCCACTAGCTGCCATGGCGGATTATCCTGTTCATCCCACCGCGACGCGTTGTTGTTTTCCTGGCGCGAGTACTTGTGCCCCACAAGACCCGACGGAATCCGGCACGGTGCTCCCGGAACCAGCAGAAGCACCGTCTGCTCCGGCGCGTCGCTTACGACCAACATTGTATGGACAATCCACACTGCGCCGTTTGCAATGCCGCGGCGGACGACGCGGGCGCCCGGCTCCCAGAGTTTAGTCATGACTTCGGCGCCCTTACCGCAAATCGTGCGCACTCGTTATAATAAGATCTGAATCGTGACAGATCATCCGAGCGGAAACGTGAGTGCGTGATTGTCTGGTGCGCTGAATTATTAAAGCAGGATAACTGACAGGAGAAAGTCAATGGAGGCTCTTTTTACGGGAATTACCCCCGTCCTTTGTGTGATCGTTATCGCCGTGCTCGGCTTCATTAGTGCTGCCGTGCGCATTGTACAGGAGTACGAGCGCGGAGTCATCTTCCGACTGGGCCGCGTGCAGGCCGCCAAAGGACCAGGTTTGTTCTTCATCGTGCCCATCATCGACCGCATGGAGAAGGTCGATCTGCGCACGATCACCCTGGATGTACCCTCCCAGGAAGCAATTTCTGCCGATAACGTCACCGTGCGCGTCAATGCCGTGGTCTACTACCGCGTGCTTGATCCCGTCGCTGCCGTCATCGAAATCGAGGACTACAATCGCGCCACGTGGCAAATTGCCCAGACGACGCTGCGCAACGTCATCGGGCAATCAGATCTTGACCAGCTACTCTCCGAGCGCGAAACGGTCAACGATAGACTGCAGCAGATCATCGACGAAGCGACGGAGCCCTGGGGCATCAAGGTCAGCATCGTGGAGGTCAAAGATGTTGAGCTAAATCCGCAGATGGTGCGCGCCATGGCGCGGCAAGCCGAAGCCGAGCGCGAGCGCCGAGCTAAGATCATCCACGCAGAGGGTGAGTTCCAGGCAGCAGAGCAGCTCGCCGAGGCAGCGGCTTTGATGAGCCGAGAGCCAGGCGCAATGACCTTGCGCTACCTGCAGACCCTGTTGGATATCGGCGTCGAGCAGAACACGACGACCATATTCCCGGTTCCGGTTGACATCCTCGGCGCACTCTTGGAGCGAACCCTGACTGATAAAGACGAGAAGGCGCCGAAGTAGTGCCTTTACCCGCTTCTAACAAATAGATGGCGCGCAGAGTTTTATCTTTAGTACTGGTAACTTTAATAGGGGTCGTGGGGACAGCGTGCGCCTTGTTGGAACCACCGCCCCAACCGGCCGTGCCCACACTCGAGCCGCCGCCGACCGTTGAAGATGGCTCGTTGGATTTCGAAGCGCTGGGTCAACCCGCGCCGGAAGTAGGCAGTGTGGCTTTTACCGTCGATCCTGATATTGCCGCGCTGCTAAACAATATCTCGCGACAGAACCTGTTTGCCTACGTGCGCGCGCTGGAAAGCTTTGGCACGCGTCACTCCTTAAGTCCAACCGAGCCCGGTACCTTTGGCATCGGCGCTGCCCGGCGCTGGATTTACGATGAACTGAACCGCGTCGGTTCCGATCGCTTAGATGTGCGCATACAGGAGTTCCAGCTGACACACGCCGGAATTCAGACCACGCAGCAGAACATCATCGCCACCCTTCCTGGCGAAGGGAGCCACCCTGGCGTCATCGTGGTCATGGCCCACTACGACTCGCGTAATGAGAACCCTGACGATGGACAGGGGATGGCTCCCGGGGCCAATGACAACGCGTCCGGCGTAGCTGCACTCATGGAAGCCGCGCGGCTGCTCAGCGCGCGCACCTGGCAGCAAACGATTATTTTCGCCTTTCTGGCCGCGGAGGAACAGGGGACTTTTGGCAGTCGCCACTTTGTACAGGATCTTCTCCTCGACGGTCGCATCATCGACGTGGCCATTAATAATGACATCGTCGGGGGTCGGCCCGGCATTCCACAGGCTATCCGCGTCTTTGCGCCGGGACCCGAAAACTCCGATCATATCCGTGTGGCGCGTTACCTGGATGCCATTACCGACATGTACTCGCCCATGTTTACCGTAGACATTCAAGCGGCGCCCGATCGCGACGGCCGTTACGGTGACCACCGTGAGTTTCTCAACGCCGGCATTCCCGCCGTACGTCTCACCGAGTCCGTCGAAGATCCGAATGCTCAGCATAACGAGAACGATACGTCTGATAAACTTGACTATGAATATCTCGTACAGGTCGCGCGTTTGAACGTGGCAGTGTTGGCCAATATGGCGGGCGCGCCGCCGGCTCCGGAACAGCCTACGATTGCCCCCATGGCCAATGACGGCAGTTATCTTCTGACGTGGCCCAGGGACGAGCGCGCCGCCGGCTACGCCGTGCTGGCCCGCGCCGTGGGCAGCTATGAGTCTGACATGCGCTTCATCAGCGCCGCCGAAGCCGGAAACGTAGCCATTGCCGGCCTTGATCCGGCGCGGGTATTTAACATCAGCCTGGCTGCGCTCGACGAGCGCGGGCGCATTGGGCTTTTCTCGCCCGAGACGACCATTGGCGGTGATGAACAGGACGGAGTCGAGATCGATGCAAGCACAACAATTACGGAAACAGGGTCCAATTGAGGAACGGCCCCTCGAATTACTTGAAAAAGCGATTCCTGAACCCGACGCGGGCCAGATACGGCTTCGTGTTAGCGTCTGTGGCGTTTGCCACACCGACCTTCACACTGTAGAGGGCGATCTGACCTTGCCACGGTCACCCATTACGCCGGGACACCAGGTTGTGGGCACCGTAGATGCCCTTGGCAAAGGCGTTTCGCGATTTGAGGAGGGCGATCGCCTGGGCGTAGCCTGGCTCTACGACAGTTGCGGCGCTTGCGAGTTCTGTCTGTCTGGTCAGGAAAACTTGTGTGCCAACGCGCGATTCACCGGCCTTCATGCAGACGGCGGCTATGCATCCTACATGGTCGTGCCGCAAGACTTTGCCTATCCGCTCCCGCCGGCTTTTTCAGACGCCGAGGCCGCGCCGCTTCTCTGCGCCGGTATCATCGGCTACCGCTCATTACGCCTCAGCAGCATACAACCAGGACAACGCTTGGGCCTATATGGCTTTGGCGCCAGCGCACATCTTGCCATTCAGGTAGCTCGTTATTGGGATTGCGATGTTTATGTGTTCACCCGTAGGGAAGAGCACCGGCAACTAGCACGGGAGTTAGGGGCCGTGTGGACCGGTGGCGCCGAGGAGTCACCGGGCGTCAGGCTCCATGGCAGCGTTACCTTCGCACCGGCTGGCTGGATTGTGCCTCTGGCCCTGGGCCACTTGCGCCCCGGCGCGACGCTGGCAATCAACGCCATCCACATGAGCCCCATTCCTGAAATGGACTACCAGCTCCTTTATGAAGAACGCGTTTTGCGCAGCGTAACAAATTTCACGCGGCAAGATGCGCGAGAGTTTCTCCAACTAGCCGGCGAGATACCTATCAGGACCGAGGTGCAACTCTTCCCGCTCGAGGAGGCCAACGACGTCTTGCAGCGGGTCAAGAACAGCGAGATTCGCGGCGCGGCAGCGTTGCAGGTATCCTGACAGGCAACATTTGGCCCTGTAGCACACATGAGCTACAATGCCTGCCAGCGGATCAACTCATGACCATAGCCCAGATTAATCTACACATACGCCAACGGCCGATCAGGATGTTCCTGGCCACGGCTTCTGACCCGTTGGAGATCGGCACGGCTGCACAGCGGCAGGCGCACGCCTTTCGCCGCGGATTCGTAATTATCGGCGCGCTCACCGCCTGGTTCTTCGGCTGGTTCACTTTGCACTGGGTTTTCCAGCCACGATGGCTTACGCTTCTTCCCGGTGCCCTCATCGAAGTTATTACGTTAGTGGAAACAGCCAGCGCCTTTACGCTGTCCTTCCTGTGGGCCGGTCTTGGCTGGCGATATTGGCTTCGTTCGCGACAACATACCGGCGCGGATGTGGACCAAGAGACGAGCGTCTTGACCGTGGACAAGCTGCAGACGTTAAGCCCCGAAGGGTTTGAGCGCTATGTTGCTGGCCTCTTCCGGCAAAAGGGCTACATGGTCGTGCTCCGAGGCAGCAGCGGCGACCTCGGCGTTGATTTGGAGTTGACCGGACCTCACGGGCGGCGAGCGATCGTGCAGTGCAAGCGCTACCAGCATACCATTGGCGCCGAGATCGTGCGTGAACTCTATGGCACTCTCATGCACGAGGGTGTGATGTGGGGTTTCCTGGTGACAACAGCCGATATTTCCGATGCCGCGCGAGAGTGGGCCACGGGCAAGCCGCTAACGCTCATCGATGGCGCGACCCTTGTTGACGTGGCGAAGGCCCTGCGCCAGAAGAATTCAGAACGGTAACTCAGAGCCGGCAAATGAGTGTTAAGAAGACAATTGCCACGTACGATCAAATTGCCAGAGATTATTCGCACCGCTGGCACGATCGTAGTGTGATAGCCTCGGCCCTTGACCGCTTCTTAGCGCTGGTAGCGCCGGGAGCGACGATTGTCGACGTCGGTTGTGGACCTGGTTTTGACTGCGCTCTTTTTCGAGAGCGCGAATTGCGCGCCATAGGAATTGACCTATCCCTGGGTATGCTGCAGATTGCGCGCGACCGCTATCCGGGTCCCTACGTGCAGGCGGACATGCGCCGCCTTCCGTTGTGTTCTGGCGTAGCCGGCCTTTGGTGCAACGCGGCGCTCCTGCACCTGTCGCGCCCCGACGCCCGGCAGGCTCTGCGCGAGTTCCGGCGCGTTCTCGCGCCCGGCGGCGTCCTCTTTCTCGCCGTAAAGGAAGGGCAGGGTGAAATGCAGCGCAGTGAGACATACGGGTCCGGCGCGCCGCGATACTTCACCTATTGGCGAGACAACCGGCTAGACTCTGCGTTACGTGAAAGCGGCTTTCATCTGCTAGAGGCCTGGGTCGATGCCGGGGCGAGGCAGCGTTGGCTCTGTCGCCTGGCGCGCAAGCCACGTCAAGATATTGATTTGCCCAGATAAAAGCCTCAGGTTGCAACCGGCATGGAAACGACGACACTTCTATTCATTCGTCACGGTGAGACAGATTGGAACGCCGAAGGCCGCTGGCAGGGCCATACAGATACTCCGCTCAACGACACCGGTCGACGCCAGGCGCAGCTATTGGCCCAACGGTTGCGTGCTTGGCCAATCAGCGCCATCTACTGTAGCGATCTGCAGAGGGCTGCCGAGACGGCGGCAATTCTCGGTGAGAAAATCGGGAAGAAGCCGGTTGCCCTGGAGGCATGGCGCGAGCGACACGTGGGGCAGTTCGCCGGGCTAACCGGTCGCGACATCCGCGAGCGACATCCTGACGTTTGGGCGCGTATGACAAAGGGCTACCTCGACGTTCCTGGCGGTGAGTCTTCCCGCGCCGTTCAGCAGCGCGTATCCGGCGCGCTTGAGACATTGCTTCGGCAACATAGTGGTGAAACGGTTGCCGTCGTTAGTCACGGCGGCATCTTGCGCATAGTCGTCGCCCACGTCCTTGAGCTCCCGCTGAAGCAGACCGTACGCGTGCGTGTGGGCGGCAACACGGGGCTAACCGTCGTCACGGCCTATCCCGATGGACGGCTGGTTCTGGAAAAGCTCAATGATAGTGCGCACCTGGAATATGGGCTCAACGGGACCGATTCAGATGGAGAGCGATAGACTCAGCTCTTCTGAGCCACCCCCTCGCCGAATTTGAGCAGCGCCGCCACCCGGTCGGCGTCCGGCGCCTCCGCGTAGACGCGCAGCACCGGCTCGGTACCCGAAGGGCGAATGAGCAGCCAGCTACCATCGTCAAGATAGTACTTAACACCGTCGGTGGTCTGGATATCTTCAACGCCGACGCCATCGATGCGCGCCGGCGCGCCGGCGCTCAGCTGCCGTACTAATTGCGACTTGGCCACGGGTCGCGCCAGTTTCATATCGACGCGCCGGTAATGAGCGGGACCGTACTGTTTTAAGAGGTCCTCGATTAACTCGTGTAGCGGCGCTCCGGCGTCGGCCATGACTTCGAGAATCAGCAGCCCCATCAGGATGCCGTCGCCCTCCGGTATGTGACCCTTAATGCTCATCCCGCCGGACTCCTCGCCGCCCATAAGCACGTCGTTTTCCAGCATGAGGTCCGCAATATGGTTAAACCCTACGGGCGTTTCGACCAGTGGCAGCCCATGTGCCTGCGCAATGCGATCAATCATACGCGTTGTAGACACCGTGCGAACCACTTTACCGTGCCAGCCCCGCGTTTCGATCAGATAGCGGAGTACCAGGGCGAAAATGCGGTGCGGATCCACAAATGTGCCCTTGGCGTCAACGGCGCCGATGCGGTCCGCATCGCCGTCGGTTGCCAATCCGACGTCCCAATGCCCTGACTGTATTGTGGACATCAAGAGACCCAGATGCCGCTCAATAGGCTCGGGGTGGATGCCGCCAAAGCCGGGATTCATTTCGTGCCGAATATTCTGTACGCGCGTCCGCCCGCGCGCCAGCACCTCGCCAAAGATGCCTCTTCCCGCGCCATACATGCCATCTGCCACAACGCGCAGCTCTCCACTAGAGATGCAATCCAGGTCCACAAGTGTGCTCAGATGCTCGTAGTAGGCCCACGTCGGATCAAACTTCTGCACCAGCTTCTCAGAAAGCGCCTGTTCAAGATCCATGAGATTTGGCCCGTGAGCGCGCTGCAAATTGCGTTCAAGCAATTGCTCGATACGGCGACTTTGATCCGGTGACGCGCTTCCCCCAAAGCTGGCTTTTAACTTCAGACCATTGTAGCGTGGCGCGTTATGGCTGGCAGTGATCATAACGCCGGCGGTCGCTTTTTTGTGAACGATAGCGTAACTGACAGCCGGCGTGGGTGTGTCGGCGCGCGCCAGCCACGTGTTGATCTTGTTGGCTGCCATCACACGCGCAACCTCGGCGGCGTAACGATCGGATAGGAAGCGCGTATCGAAACCAATGACTAGCGTGGGCGAATTTGAACTCTCTTCACGGACAAAATCGGCGATGGCCTGGGCCACGAGTCGCAGGTTGTTAAAGGTGAACGTTTCGCTGATAACGGCTCGCCAACCGTCGGTACCAAACCTGATTGTCATGTGAAAACTCCATCTATTAATACTGTTACTTTAGGGCTCATGGGACCAACTCCCTTAAGCTATTGCCGTTGCCTTCTGGCACTGCACGGACCCTCAGATTATACTACCGTCAACTATTCAAACAATAATTGACGGGCGATTCCAGGCATACGCAGCTGCGTGCGCAAACTCTGTCGGTTAGGGATTGCCCGGCCTTCCACGACCGACCATGACCGATCTGGAAGTTCCAACATACCAGATACATGCCCGGCGCGCCGAGCATCGTCTTGGCGCCGTCTACAAGGCTTTTTGGCAGCCTGAGCAGCGTGACGTAGAGTTGCTGCTGTTACAAACCTCCTTGCACCAAATTGAGGGTTTTGAGCAACGTTTTCTACACGCCGCGCGCCAGTCCACGCGCCTCGATCGACAAATCCGCGGCATCGTGGTCCCGCTTGACGCCGGCAGTCACGAGGCTAGTCTGTATCTGGCCCGCGATCAAAGTGCCGGCGAGGGGTTGGATGCGTATCTGTCGCGGCTGCAAAAGCGGGGAGCAAATGTTCCCCTGGATACCCTGCGCAAAACACTGCTCGCCATCGCCCTACGCCTTCGCGCATTACACAAGCATAGCCTCGTGCATGGCAACCTGACGGCTGCGGCGCTGACGGCAACCCAGGACGCCGGTCTCCTACTGACTGACCTTGGTCTCCCGCTTCTAGACGCTCAAGAAGCGACGCGCCTGCCGCACGGTGCGTCGCAAATTCTGCCCTTCCTGTCGCCAGAACAGATGTTGGAGCGCGGCGTTGGCGCCTCTACAGACATCTTCGCCTTTGGCGTCGTGGCCTACTATCTGGCGACGGGCCACTTGCCGCGAGCCGCTTCGCTATGGGAGGAGGGTCTGAGGCCCTATTGGGCGCACACACCGCACCTGGTTCACGATCGCCGTCCCGACGTTGAGCCGCAGCTTAGCGCGATTATTCACAAGGCGCTCAGCATCCAGCCTCAGAATCGTTTCGGCAACACAGCGGAACTGGTGGACGCTTTGCAGCGCGTGATGCTGGCATCAGCTGGGACTCGCGGAGCGACTGCTGCGACGCGGGCACCAGAGGACGCGGCGTACCCTGCCGAAATGTCCGAAGGGGCCAGCAGGGCGGCAATGAGCATCTCAATGCAACCGGACAACTTGCAGGTGGCGCCTGGCGATAGGGGCATCCTGCACTTGACCATTACCAACCAAAGCGCCCGGCCTGCCGGTTACACCGTAACCGTGGTTGGCGTGCCCGGGTCGTGGATCAGCATCCCTCAGGGGTCTGTACGGCTGGTACCCGGCGCGGTCGCCGAGGTCACCATAAGAATCGCCGTGCCGCCCGATAGCAGCGCGGAGAGCGTCGACCATCCGCTGCGTATCGAAGTTGCCACGACGGGCGACGCGCCCCAAACACAAGTCATTGAAAGTTCGCTAACGATTCTGTCGTTCCGGGAACTACTTGTCGAAATGGAGCCCCAAAGCATCCGCCAGGGACAGTCGGTGACGCTGACACTGCACAACGGCGGCAATGAACAGCTGAAACTGGCAGTGCGCGGCGATGATCCCAATGATATGCTTCGCTTTGACGGAGATGAAGAAGCGCTGACTCTGGCGCCCGGCGCAAGCACGACCGTGCCGTTGCGGGTATCTGCACGCGAGCAGCCGCTTTTGGGGCGCGTGCAGACTCTTCCCTTTTCGGTGGCGATCACGGCTCAAGATAGTTTAAGCGAGCATCGTGAAGGTCACGTGACGGTGGCGCCCGTCGTCCCTACCTGGCTCGCGACCATTTTGCTGATCAGCCTACTCGGTCTGTGCGTCATCGCCGCCTGGTTATGGCCACGTGTTGCCGGTGAGCTACCCGGCGTCGCTCAGGCCCTCACCCGGACACCTGCCACCGCTGTGCCGGGCTCGACGGCGACGACGACAGCAGCGGTTACGGCGACGGAGGCAGTCGATGCCGCGCTGTTAACCGTGCAAAGCGCTGAGACAAGCGCGACGGCGACGACCACACCAATCATGGCAGAGTTGGACGGAACCTGGACGCCTACGGCCACGGCACAAGCTACGACTGCAACGCCACTCGTCACAGAAGAAAGCATGCCCACTGGAACGCCTTCACCACAGGCCGATGCGACCGAAACTAGGCCGTCCCCCACCGCTACCGCGACCGCACTTTCGCCTGAAACGCCTGAACAACCGGCAACGGTTGATGGTGAGATTGCCCTTCACGTTCAGACAGGCGAGCGCGATGAAATATGGTCTGTTCCGCGTGCAGACGGCGAACCGCGCCTGCTCCTATCTAACGCGCGACAGCCGGTTTGGTCGCCAGATGGGCAGCGCATCGCCTTTACGCGCCCGGTAGAAGACGAGGAGCCACAAGCTGAGATGCTTTTCGTTGCCGACGCCTCCGGCGCCGAGTTAAGCGCCTTAACGGAAGACCCCATGCAAATCGGTGGTCTCAGCTGGTCACCCGATGGCAGCCAGATTGCCTACCACGCCGCGCCCCCCGAGTCTAGTGGCACAAGTGAGTACCAGATCTTTATTGCCCAGAGCGATGGTTCAGGGATAAGACAATTGACGACGGACGTCGACGGCTACGTCAATATGTGGCCCTTATGGTCGCCCGTGGATGCGGAGTTGCTCGCCTCCGCCGTCCCTCAATTTGGGAACGGCGCCGCACAGCTGCGACTATACAACACGCAGAATCGGAACATGACCGTGTTATTTACCGAGGACGAGGTGGCATTGACCGCCGGCGCCTATGACTGGTCGCCTGATGGACAACAGGTCGTCTTCAGTCTCAGCAGCGACGGTGACGCCACACAGTTGTTTGTTCTCAACGCGAGCGCCCCACTCGCCATGCCCCTAACCGCGGGCCAAATCTCGGCCGGATCGCCCACGTGGTCGCCCGATGGAGATCGTATTGCCTTTGTGCTGAGTGACAGTGAAAATGGCGATAGTCAAGAGGCGGCAGCCATCGTCAGCGCCTCCGGTGAATCCGAACAAACCGTTGTCAATACGGCGTCGATCGAAGCCCTATTCTGGTCGCCCGCTGGCGATGAATTGGGCGTTGCCGGGGAATTTGACGGTGAGATTCAATTGTGGGTCTTTGAAGCTTCGGGGACTGAAGCGGTGTCGCTGATTGAAGATCTTGCAGAATTGCCCTTCGCCGAGGCCGGTGGAACGACACCCGCCGTCTTGTCTGCCGCCTGGCGCCCGCGTGCGCCATAGGCCTAAGGCGGATTGAGAATGAAGAGCAGGTCGTTGACGTTGGTGCCGGTTGGCCCCGGTCGCAGGAGGTAATCGTTTCCCGTCTTATATGACAACTTTGTGAAAAAGCTGTGGCTGTCATTGGCGTCGAGAAAAGCCTGCGGATCCAGCTTGTGAGAGCGAGCCGCCGTAACGGTTCCGCCGGTAACAACGGCCCCGGCGGCATCGGTCGGCCCGTCTTCTCCGTCCGTTGCAAATGTCGCAATGACACAACGCTCACAGCCTTCCATGCCCACTGCCGCCGCTAGCGCCAGTTCCTGGTTGCGCCCGCCTGTGCCCTCTCCGCGCACCGTGACGGTCGTTTCGCCCCCCAATAGCCAGGCATGACCGGGCGCCAGGTCGCGCGCCAGTGCGGCGGCAACGGCGCCCACCTCGCGCGCCTCACCCTGAAGATAGGACGTCAGCAGCTCTGCACGGTATCCGGACTCACGCGCCGCCTCCACGGCTGCCGTTGCGGCTCGGCGTACGTCACCCACGATGACATTACGCACCTCTAATTCCTCCACCTTCGTCAGCGATCTGGCCTGGCGAGGATCGGTCAGCTGCTCGCTGATCACGGCCCAGGTTTCCGGCGTCACACGATGCATGATGTCGTACCGATGTAACACCGTCAACGCGTCGCCGGGCGATTCTGTATTGGGGACGGTGGGACCACTACCGATCACATCCAGTGGATTACCCACAACGTCGCTCAAAATGAGACTGATGGTAGACGCCGGCGCTGCCATCGCTGCCAGCCCGCCGCCCTTGACGCTATCAAGCTGTTTACGCACGCAGTTAAGCTCATTTATGGTGCAGCCGCTTTCGAGCAACGCCCGGATCGTCTGTTGCCATTCGCCGAGCGGTAGAAGTGGTTGCGTCAGCAGGGCAGAGGCCCCGCCCGATAGGAGACACACGACGAGATCACCTGGTTCGGTATCTTGCAGGAGGTCAATGGCTGCAGCGGTTGCGCGCAAACCGTTCCTGTCCGACACGGGATGCGCCGCTTCGAAAATCGCCAGGTTGTTGCGACGCCCGCCCGCACTCGATAGATACCGCCGGGAAGCGCCATCGGCCGCTTGCTTGGTAATAATCACTCCTGCCCAGATGTCGTCGCCCACGATCTCCAATGCTGCCTTGCTCATTGCCAACGCTGCTTTACCGGCGGCAATCAGATAGATGTGGCCCTGGTCCAGGTCGTAGGTATGGCGCGCCGCTAATAGTCGCCGCCCGTCGCGGCGCAAGTGTGCCTCAACGGCCGACGCTGGATCTGCGGCCTGAAGCGCCGCGTCAATTAGGGGCTGGATGTGCTCGTGAGCGTCGCTTTCGTTGGAGGTCATGCTTAAGGACTTAAGGCGCCTATTGCTTCTTCTGCACTCTCCGCAGGCGTCGCCACTCCCAGTATCACCGCCGATGTGGCGTCACTCAGCGCCGTAAGAATGGTGTTGCTAAGGTCGGCCGGTTCCGATTGCGCCATCTCAACCTGTCGCTGCAGGAATGCCGTGTAGGAGTCGGACGGCCACTCGTCGAATGCCGCGCGACGCGCCGGCACGCGGTTGCTTTGCAAGCACCAGGCACCCATATTTGGCGCGGACACGAGCCATTCTATCAGCTCCACAGCTAGTGCTTGTCGTTCGGCATCGGGTGTGCTTACAGCCCAGGTTAGAGCGCCTACTGTAGAAGTCAAGGCGCCATTGGGGCCCGGCAGCGGCAACGTGCGCAGATCGCCCGTCGTGCCCACCGCCCGACGCGTTAGAAATACGTTCGCGTTCGTTTGTATGATGCGCGATGAACTCTCGGCGAAGATTTGCCAGACTTGATCCGGATTAGATGCGCTCGCGCTTTGAGGATCGATGAATCCGGCTGTTACTGCTTCTTGCACAAGGTTAAGGGCAGCTTCAAGCGGTTCACTTTGCAACGTCGGTTGCCCCATATCGTCGACAAAAGTCCCACCCAGCTGTCGATAGAACTGCGCTGACAGGCTTGCGCCGCCCGAGCCCGCCGCCGGGAAGACAAAAACCCCCGGCGTGTCGGCGACAAGCTGCGACCAGTTCGTCGATACCGTTTCCGTGATCACACCACGGTCATAGACCATATGATTCAGATTAGTCAGCGCAAATGGAAAACCATATATCTCCTCGTTCACTTCTACGAGGTTTCGCGCGACCGGATAAAGGTCCTCGACCGCTTGGTCCAAACGCTCCGTATCCAACGGAAATATCAAGCCCTCGCCGGCAGCCGCAGGCAACTGCGAAGACGGCAACAGAATGACATCGGGTAGAATGCCGGGGGCGACAGAGCGACCCGTGCGCAAATAGCTGAGCGTGCCACCCTGATCGGAAATAGTCTTCAGTTCCACCAGAATGTTGACATCTGGGCGCTCACTATCGAACGCGCTTAGCTGTTCCAGGAGAACGGGTCCACCGGGCACATCGTTGTTGGGCGCGATCTCCGCGCTTGTCCAAACTGTCAGCGTAATACCTTGTGCTGGGGGTGGGAGAGGCTCGCTGGTTTGCGGCGTGCTAACTTCTGGCGGCGTGCTGGAAGGGGACGGCCCTACGGTAGGTTCCGTCACCGTGGGGGTAACATCTTCATCCGCATTCAGGTCACAGGCAGAGAGGGCCAACAAAAGTATGATTAGAGCAGCAGGCATCCAAGTCCATTTCATAGCACAAAGTATATTGCATTCGTGGCGCTCTGCCAGAGCGTTTGCATGTCCACATAGTCCGATCGTGTTGGTACTAAGACGCCATTGTGCTCTAAACGAACGAACCGTAAGATTCATTAGAATCATCCGGGGGACCATCGTCTGAACGAAACCCGACTAAATGCGGCTTAGCGAAGCTATCGAACATCGAAGGAGAAATAATGGCAACGTCGTTGGTGACTGGCACACAATCTGAGAACGGGGCAGTAAATGGAAACGGAAGCGCAGACCTCTTGGCCTTACGTCTGCAACTTGCCCAACTAATCGAAGCGTCACTAAAGCAACAGCAAATTCTGCCCGACCGCACGCCCAAAACCACACAACTTGTTAAGGATCGGATTCTGGCGGCGAAACAACACAAAAGATTGCCAATTCCTGCCAAATATGAGGAGCAGTTCGTGGCGGAAGTGCTCGACGAGGTAATTGGCTATGGTCCGCTGGAGGTATTGCTGGCAGATGATGGGATTACCGAGATTATGGTTAACGGTCCCAGCCAGACATTTGTCGAACGTAACGGAAAGGTAGTGTTGACCGATGTGCGCTTTGCTGGCGACGAGCACGTGGAGCGCATCATTAACAAGATCGTGCGCCCGCTCGGCCGGCGCGTTGATGCCAAGGCGCCGCTCGTCGATGCACGTTTACCCGACGGCTCTCGCGTTAATGCCGTTGTCCCACCCTGTGCTATCGATGGACCCTCTATCACCATTCGCAAGTTCTCCAAGGATCGCCTGACCATCGAAGACCTGATCAACTTCGGAAGCTTGACCGAGGATATGGCCCGCTTTTTGGAGGCCTGCGTCGTATCCAAGCTGAACATCGTCATTTCCGGCGGCACGGGCTCGGGCAAGACGACGCTGCTCAACGTCCTTTCCAGCTTCATTCCGGAGGGTGACCGCATCGTGACCATCGAAGATGCGGCGGAGCTGAGCCTGAACCAGGCGAACGTCGTTCGTCTGGAGACGCGACACGCAGACGCGCCGGACGAGCGTAATGTGGACATTCGCGATCTGGTACGCAACTCGTTACGCATGCGGCCGGAGCGTATCGTTGTGGGCGAGTGTCGTGGTGGAGAAGCGTTAGATATGCTTCAGGCCATGAATACCGGTCATGATGGAAGCTTAACGACCGTGCACGCTAACAACCCGCGCGAGACCATTTCGCGCCTGGAGACGTTAGTCCTCATGGCCGGTATGGATATGCCCGTCGACATCGTTCGTAAACAAATCGCATCGGCCGTACAGCTAATCGTACAGCAGGCGCGGTTGCGTGATGGTAGCCGCAAGGTGACACATATCACTGAGATCGCCGGCATGGAAGGCAAAAACGTCGTCATGCAGGACATTTTCAGGTTCGAGGAAGAGGGCGAGGACAGCGAAGGGAAAGTCGTCGGTGAGTACGGGCCGAGCGGACTGCCGCCCACATTCAGCGACCGTTTAAAGAATCATGGCTTTTCGTTGCCCCCGCGCATGTTCATGAAACCGCGCGCTACGACGGCGCGTGGCGGCTTTTCCAACGACATGTCACGGCGCCGGTAGCGGCGACAAACATTGCTGCCTCTAAAGCGAAGGTGACTCCCAAGGCTGCTCGGGCTGCCCAGCTACTGTCCGCAACAGAGTAAATGCCTGTGCCTCTGTGAGCGACTGCTCTGGCAAATTCATTGCAGCCAGGAGTCGATGCGCCAAAAAGCGCGCCAACGAGCCGGTATTGTGCAATTCGCTCTGACGGCTCACGAAGCGCTGCGCCATTAGAACGTGGGCCGGGCTCAGGAGATGTAGGGGAAGGCCATCGTTGCCAGAGACGGCGCGCCTTGATTCATCAATCCGCGAGGCCGTCCGTTCCAGTTCATCTAGCGTCACGGCGCCCTGATCGTAGACCACGAGCGTGCCGGCGGCGAAGTCTCCCAGACGGCGCGCCTGTGTATCGATAAACATGGACAGCACGCCGGCGCCATAGTACAGGGGCAAGAAGTCCACGATGCGTACCAGGTTGCGAATAATTGCCGCGGGGACGTCGATCGGCGCGCCATGCTGTGTGATGACCCGCAGACCTACCAGACGTTTTCCCGGCGATTGGCCATTCCATAGCAATTCAAAGAAGATATAATAGCCCCACAAAAAGGCGAATGCCAGCAGCCCAAACACGCCCACCACCACTGAGACGTCGCCGCTCAAACCGGTTTCTAGCAGCGAAGGGCCGCCGGCAAGGGACACGACGAAGATCAATGTCAGGTTTACGACAGCCTGCAGCAGTACAATGAGAAACGTGTCCACCAGTGCCGCTAGAAAGCGTGAACCAATACCGGCAATCTGGTAA
>CAYSMQ010000047.1:0-17902 GCA_964432035.1 uncultured Ardenticatenaceae bacterium | reverse complement strand
GGCGTGTAGTAGATGAAGCGACCATCGAGCACGACGGCGCCGTTCTTTGGATCTGTGACATTCGTAATCATCAGATTGTTGCCGTAATCATTACCCAGCGGCGCAAACGTCAGCTTATTGCCCGTGGTCATATTTGTCTCATCGTTTGTGGCCATCGGCTCATCCGCCATCTGGTTGCCGTTGCGACAATCGGGTAGTTCCATATCCCGCCGGTTCAGCTGGTTAGTAGACGTTCCGTGAGGCACCACATAGTCTAGCACCGGGTAGCGAGACTCGATGCCAAAGGACGACTCTTCAGTTAGCTCATAGTAGAACGGTCGCAACTGATAGTAACAGTTCACAACCCATGTGCCATAGCCGAGCGGAAAGTGCGGCACGCCGCCGCCCATTTCGAAGGACTCGCCCCACCACGTTGTGTGCGTGCTTTCTCGGGTTACTCCGCTGGACCACTCCTCACCGTAGCCGGCCTCCACCTGCACGATGGCGCCGGCTGACCCGCTAACCTCATAACCCGTCGTTGTATCCCACGAAAAGGACTCCGCGCGACTTTCCGACAGGCCATACTCGCGATCATATGACCAGTACGTCAATGTATTGCCACCGACCCCAACAACCTGCCCCACGAGCTGCGAGTTCGGCGACGCCTCGTCATCGCCGTCCCACAGTAGTCGCCCACGGGCATCAACGTACTCAAAATCATCACTGTACGGGTCATAGAGCTGCACTTCGAAGGTGCCGTCGCCGTCGTCTTCGTCTTTCACATCGGCAGGATGACGGTCCGGCGAAAGTGGCTCGGCGCTAAACACCTGCACTTCCGCCAGCTTCAGAATCGATACGTCACGGTCGATTTGCACTCGCACGTAACGACCTGAAATTGGCTCCTCCGTCCCTTCCTCTAGCGTCAGAAACGTCGTGACGTCCCCGGCCGGACCGGCGGTCACCTCGGGCGGTAGCGCGTCGCTGATGTCGCTCAGACTATAGGCATGGACGTTGGAATCGGCCAGCAAGACAGCCGGATCATCCGAAGCAAACGGCTCATCCGACACGAACAGATAGAAGTCACTCAGTAAGTCGAGACAGCCCACAGCATTAATACAGCCGTCGGCCTCGCGCCCGTTCCAGATTCGCACCTGCTGCAGCGGCTGACTCTGACCCAGGTCTATCTCCCAATAGGGATCATTTTCCTGACCGGTTTGGGAAATCGTCTGATAATCGCCGTCAACGGCTAGACCGGGCGCTTGAGTCGTGCTGGATTGGGTCGCGTATGCCGTGCGGAAGAGCGCCAGGCTGGCCCAATCACGCGCTACAGGCGCCCAGCTTACGCCCAGCTTGGCATCTTCGTTTGCCGTGGTTTTGCCATAGAAGGAGTGCCAGGCCTCGATGGACACCGGTTGCTGCGCCGAGTCGATATACTCGCAGTGGTTGAAGCGGGCACTTTGGTCCACTTCCAAGCCCACAACATCGTAGCTGAAGCAATGATAGTTCGTGTTTTCCACCGTGGCGAAATCTTCATAGCCAAAGTGCTGAACGGAAGACACTTCGGAAGTCATCACTTCACTAGAACGCACATTGCTACTGCCATACGTCTGTGAAGCGGTTCCTCGCACACTTGCCTCAAAGCTCCCAACACCATAACTGGCCGAAACACCCACGCCCAGATAACCGGAAGTGGTGTGGGAACGGCTGTATGACATGGCCTCTTCCTGCGACTGGCTGCTGCTCTGGCTGCGGCCAAAATAGCCGGAACTGAGACCTCCATCCTGGATGTTGGGCCAGATAGGTGGTGTATACATTGTGGCAAGGACGCGCCGGTCGGTCACGGCCTCACAGCTACCGTCATACTCGCCCTTTATGGAGTCATTGTCGTAATCGCCGAGGACGATGTCCGTTTTTGAATTAAGGTCGGCCGGGTCCAGATTGACGAAGTTTTCAACCGGCAGCGTCGTGTTCGTGCTAAGGAGCATTGCGTGGTCCACGTAGATGATTTCCAGACCACGCCCGTCGTCCAGGGCGATAACGATTTCGCCGGTCAATTGCGCGCCTTCACCCAGGTCATCATCGATGTCTATGTCGCCCACGTCGACCGAAATATACTCCGCCCGTGTGCGTCCGCCTCCGCCCCCCGTCCACGGATAGTAGCTTTGTGCATACCGCGCCAAATAAGGTTCCGGCGACTCCAAGTCCTTCAGCTCAAGCGCATCCACGTACAATCCACTTTCTTGGTCATCGTCCCCGGCGCTGGAATAGACCAGCACAATTTCCTCACGAATATCGCCGTTTACATCGCCTGCGCCAAGCGCAAAGTTGGAGGAATAGGAGTCGTCACTCCATTCGTACTCTTGAGTAAGCTGGTCGATGTTCGGATCATAACCGAACACAGTCACTTCAAGTAGCGGACTAAGGGATGAATCAAGTGCTTTCTGGTCAATGGCCAGCACCAGTTCATCCTGGAATCCGCCGTCAAGCCGCGCTGCCGCGATCTGCAGGTCCATCGGTTCGCTCACAAACT
Organism: uncultured Ardenticatenaceae bacterium; assembly: GCA_964432035.1. GTDB lineage: Bacteria > Chloroflexota > Anaerolineae > Promineifilales > Promineifilaceae > JAAYYY01. The sequence continues at coordinate 15,393 of CAYSMQ010000047.1, read as the reverse complement.
CGGTTGCGCTTTCCAGAAGTTGCAGACCGGAACCTGGCTGGTATTCCAGAATCAAGATCTCAACAGTATTGCTGTCGTAAAGTGCGACGGCTATATCCTGCTGCGGGTTTCGGTTGAAGTTTCCCACGGCCACATCCAGCAACGTCCCGTTCGCTCTGTGCCCGCTAGACGATGACCAGCTTGCAAACTGGTTCAATGGCCCGCCGATGTTGGGATCGTCCTCATAGAGCAATACCTGTACGGAGCCGCCATACTTCGATACGGCTACAACCTGCTCCCGCTCGCTGTCTTCGCCGATCAGGTTGCCGGCCGCCGCTGCCAGATAGCTATTCCCGCTCTGGCCCGTGTCTACATACGTTACCGCAACGCCGGGATCTAGCAGCGGGTCGTGATGGGCCAAGTAGTATCCGTCGCTACCGTTTACAAGCGTCTGCACAAAGTCGGTATACCCGTCGCCGTTCAGGTCGGCGGCCGCAACGGTGTGTTCCTCAATGTTGAACCCTTCTGAGTCATCCTCCTCATAAAAGAGCCCCGCCTCAACAATGGACGTGTTGCCTCCGCCTCCAATACCGATATCCGCCATCATTGCCGTCAGATGTGGGTCGAATCCGAATGTGGATGTCACGCTCACAAACGCCTCGTTTTCCGGAAAGACGTCCACGTAAGTGCCAAACGGATTTGCTTCGCAGCTTATACCATTCTGTGCCCCGCTCGCCGGCTCCCATCTTGTTGCCATGGTAATCGGTATGATCAAGACTGGAAGTAGAAATAGGGTTAGAAGTGGGCGCAGTCCGGCATGGGGCATGCGGAAGGCAGAAAACATATGAAACCTCCTGCTGCACACGCAGCAATCTTACGGGTATCCAATTTTAGTATGTGGCACGCGACACGCGTGAAACTCTGATACTGGACAGTACTGGCGCCGATCTTAAGGGTAGGCGCAAAGGGGGACAACAGTACCATACGCCTACATGCTTGCCGCTCGGCCACCACCAGATAAAATAATCGTGTGAGCGAAGCCAGCGATGAAAAGTACGTAGATTTGTGGATTGGCGCCCGCTGGGGCCTGCGCAGCGGCGCCCATGGCGGCGCCATTGCCGGAATCGTCCTGGGCCTGGGAGCAGCCCTACTCGTCCAATTTACGGATTTTGAACTGTCGGGGTTGGAGATATTTAGCGTCTTCTGGATCGCCGGTGTCTATGGATTTATCTTGGGGATACTCGGCGGCGCGCTCGGTGGCTTAATCGGCGGCGCGCTCGCCGGCGCCACTCGCCTGCCGCAGAATATGCCGCTGGCAGGCGTCCTTTCCGGCGCCGTACTTGGCTCAGCATTGATCATTCTCTTTTTTCTGGCTTATGCCTGGCTCAACCGCGTTCCCCCCTCCTTCGGCCTGTTTGCTCAGCTGGCGCCGGTGGCTGTGCTTGGTGTTCTGGGCGGCGTCATCGGTGGCTTCTTTGCCGGGCGGCGCTTTGCTCAATACTACGAGATTCACCCACCTATAAGCGCCTATGAGAGCCGCTGGGAAGAGTAGCGTACACCAGAACATGACGCCCCCTCCGCGCTCATCAAGCCCGGATCGATTCCTCCAGAGCCTCAATCTTCTCCTCTAGAAAGGAGACAACTTCGCCAACCGTCTGCGTGTCAAACGCGAATCGGGCGCCCGCCGTGGCAAACAACGCCGGCAATGGCGCCGTTCCACCGAGCGCAAGCGCCTGCCGGTAACGGGCCAGCGCCTCTGCCTGATCGTCTTGGGCATTCATCCATACCTGCACCGCGCCCAAGGAGGCCATGCCATATTCCACATAGTAGAACGGAACTTCAAAGATGTGTAGCTTGCGGTGCCAACCGGTTGCCACAAAATCATCTAGCCCGCTCCAGTCGACGCCGGGCAAGTAGCGCATCCAGAGCGCCGTCCATTGCGCGTCACAAGCCGCCGGATCCATCGCTTCGTCCGCGTGCGTATAGGCCCAGTGCTGGAAGGCGTCGACAACCGCCATATAGGGCCAGAATAGAATCGTTTCCTCCAGATGTTCCAGGCGCGCCCGCGCTGCGTCCTCTGCGTCGTAGAATGCGCCGTCATCGCCGTTGCCCGCTAGATATGGGCTGGCAAGCAACTCCATGGCCATCGAAGCCACCTCGTTAAACTCCATCGGCGAAAACCGCTGCTGGCGGTATGGCAACTCACTCGTGGCGAAGGCGTGGAAGGCATGACCCGCCTCGTGCAGCATCGTCTGCACGTCGTCATGCATTCCGACCGCATTCATGAAAATGAAGGGCCGTTTTGCCGTGGGAAAATAGGTGCAGTAACCACCAGGAGCCTTTCCGGCCCGGTTCTCTACGTCCAACAATTCCTCGCGCACCATCGTTTCATAATTGGCGCCCAGATGTGGATCCACCTGCCGGAAGACGGCCGCGCTCTTGTTCAAGAACTCTTCCGCGTCTTCATAGGGTCGCAAAAGAGGTTCATCAGGTCCATTAACCGGCCTGGTGTGCTCGCCATCGCTCAGATCCCAGGGTCGCAGCGCCTGAAATCCCAGGCGTTGTCTGTGCCGCTCAAAAACACGGGTTGCCGCCGGGACGCAAATCTCGGCGATTGCCTCGTGGAACGTCTGAGCATCGGCCGGCGTGTAATCAAAACGGTGAAGCTCTTTCCACTTGTATTCACGAAAATCGGCGCAACCGGCATTCTCCGCCATTTGCCGGCGCAACGGCAGCAACTCCTGCCACAACTCATTCAACGCCGCGCGATCTTCTATCCGTCGTTCCTGCGCCAGCCGCCACACTTCCTCTCGCACCGAGCGCTGCGAGTTGTTCAGATGTGGCCTCAGTTGCGGTATCGTCAACTCCTCGCCTTCCCATTGCACGGTTTGGTTGCCGACGATCTTTTGATAGCGACTGGTCAGCTTATCCAGCTTCACGGACAGGGACAGATTCTCTTCGCGAAAGAGTTCTACTTCGGCGCGTATCTTACGCAGCGGCATCCCCATTCCCAAACGCTCAGCCTGTTGGACGGTTTCTTCGCTCTGCAGCAACTTTTTTTTCAACGACTGCCGCTTCTCCTTCACGGGAGGCAGCACATTTTCGATGAAGTCAAAGTAACGGTTCTCTGCCTGCTCGTCAGTCGTGTCTTGATCAAAGGCCAGCCGTAGGCGACCGCTAACTTCAACAACTAGATTGTCTAGCTGGCTCCATTGCTCCAGCCAGTCAGCCAACGTGTCCGTTGTGATCTCTCCTGCTAGCAACTCGTCGTAATAAGGGGCAAACTGCTCCCACTTCCAGTCAAGCGCCTCTTGCGCCGACTCTGGCAGCGATTCGAACATGGGCAAGTACCTCGTTAAAAAAACAGACTGCAAACAATGAAATAATTATAGCAGAGATGCTTGAGACAAAAAAAACGGCCGTTGCGAGCACAGAGTTAGGTCGCAACGGCCGCTGGCGATTCACTATAGCGGCAAATCAGGCTAGAATCTATCCTACAATGTGGTCCAACGCCTCCTTCATAATCGGGAAGCGCGGCAAAAATGCAGACCCCAACGCCTCTGGTTCAGTTGGGTCTATGTCACCAGAGAAGAATGCAAACGGCCTGTCGGAGACGTTGACGTAAACATCGAGCCGTCCCAATGTCGTCAGAATTCTCTTCATCGCCCAACGGGCAAACACGTCATCATTTTCGGCGTCCTCGCCTACACCGTGAATCAGTAGACAGCGCCGGCCCAACGCTTCAACAGCATCCTTGATCGATCCGGCCAGTTCGTATCGTTCGTGAAAATAGATAATAGCCACGTCCATATTGCGTTCGGCAAAGGATACTGCTAATTCCTCGCCAGCGTCGCTGGCTCCGCCGACAATGAGTGCAACTTTATCCTCGAGATTAACCGGCTGGAACCCTCGCTCGTCATCGGTCATAATCGACGCACCGTTACCTGATCCATCCACGCTGTCAGTCCAAAGCCAGACGGGTTCGGCATATTGAGGGCCAATCAAACTGCGTGCTCGTTTCATATCATCCTCTCTCTCCTCAAGATGAAGAACATGGAGCAAGACTTGCTCCAAGCGTTCACCGCCTAGCCTACCTAGTAACAGTGAGACCTACAATATGTCGGGATACAAGCTGTGGGTATAAAACAGTTATGTATTGTGCTAGACACGACTGCTCGCAACAATTATAATCGGCCTGCAAGAGACGAGGAAGCGAACTATGATCCGTGTTTTGGTGGTACATCAAACGCATCTAATCAGCAGCATAATCGCCAACGTGTTGGATGAGGAGCCGGATATCCACGTGGTGGCTCAATGCACCAGCTACGATGAAACGTTGCACGTGTTGGAACAGCAACCGTGCCAGATCGTCCTTGTTGCCGCCAATTTGCCGGACAACGGCGCGCTGCGCCTCACTGAGACGCTGAACGAGCAGGACAGCAACGCTAAAGTGCTGGTCATCGGCCTTCCCCGGTCCGAAAACGCTATCTTGCAATACGTTGCAGCCGGCGCGTCCGGGTACGTGCTGCAAGAAGTGTCTACCGAACGCTTGCTTGAACACGTACGTGCAGTCCATGACGGTAAAGCAATCATTTCGCCGGACATCGCCGCGGCGCTGATGAATCACATCACCGAACTGGCACAAATCTCCTCACAAGTAGACATTAACCCTTCGGCCTACGCGGAACTGACGCCGCGTGAGAAGGAAGTGCTAGATCTGATCGGCGAGGAGTATAGTAATCGTGAAATCGCTGAAAAGCTTGTGATCGAGGTGGGGACTGTCAAGAATCACGTGCACAGCATCCTTAAGAAGCTGGACGTCAGCAATCGCCACGAAGCCGCTTCTCTTCTACCCTATGTGAAAGAGGAAGAGGCCGAAGATCTGCCCTAGGGATTCAGTATTACGGGAAGGTGCACGCTGTACCGGGCCGTGCCAGCCGCGGACGTATTGAAGACGAAAACGTCAATATGCTGGTTCGTGTCATTCAGAACCAGATCCTCTGCCCCAGAATCAAAGACGATAAACGTTCCCGCCGCCGTGAGCGCGGGGCTAATACTTACCCCGCCGCCAGCCTGTCCATCGAGGTTGATACTGATCAGCTGCGTGCGATGACTGTGCCTGTCACGCAGGTAGACGTCAAACATCTGATTCTGGTCATTTGGAACCAGGTTTCCGGCCATCGAAGAAAAGGCGACGAAACGACCATCCGCCGAAATAACAGCGCCGCCGTTAACATCACTGGCTTGCTTGCCGTCATTGCCCATGCTTGCCAGCTCCATTTCTCCCGTATGCCGGTCCATGACAAACACGTCACTGTAGTAATTCTGGTCTCCGGCAACCAGATCGTCGGCCCACGATTCGAAGGCTATGTAGCGACCGTCCGCCGAAATGGAGGGGCGTTGGCTCTCCATCGATCCTGCACGTCCCTCCAAGTTGCGACTTATTAGTTCGGTCACATCTTCTTGGCGGTCGCGCACGTAAATGTCCCACATGTCATCTTCGTCGGCATCCACCAGATTCGTCGCCATCGACTGGAAAGCGATGTAGCGACCGTCGTCCGAGATCGCCGCGTGTTTGCTATGATGATTCGCCAGAGCGCCCTCGTCATCAACAGTTGCAAGCTCCAGTCGCTCCTCATCGCGATCATAGACGTAAACGTCGGAAACCGCGTTGTCATCCGCCTTATGTAAATTGTCCGCAAGCGAAACAAAGGCGACAAATCGGCCGTCGCCAGAAATGCTCGGCTGCAGGCTACGGTCATCTCCCTGTTCCCCGTTCGCCGCCCTACTCACGAGGCGAATGTCACCGCTTTCAACGTCATATAAGAAGACGTCGGCAGTTCCATTGTTGTCGTCAGGCACCAAATTAGACGCTTCGGAAACCAGGGCCACAAAACGACCGTCGCTAGAAATTCGGGCGTCGCTGCTGGGCCCATTCGGCTCGCTTCCATCATACCCAACAGTGATGCGCGAAATCCGCTTGCTGTCACGCTCAAAGAGAAAAACGTCTTGCAGGCCGTTGGTATCATTTTCAACCAGATTCTCTGCCGTAGACAGAAACACGACAGATTGCCCGTCGGCCGAAATCGAGGGCCGGAAGCTGTCGCTATCGCCCTCAGCCCCAATGCGACCCAGACTAACGCGCTGAACGAGTTCGGCCGGTCGCTCCTCCTCGCGCGGCGCCGCCTGAACATTGCCTGTTTGCCACAGGCCAAACTGTGCTGCCGCTACAAGGAGCGCCAACAGGGCTAACCCCAAGCTGGTCAGAGCCCGGGAACCCAAGAGGCTTCGAACGACGTTTCGATACACTGTACTGATACCAATCCCCTGTAAAATGGTGGTTGTCCTGTTACTTCATCCTTAACTATAGTCTCTCAAACTTACGAATTACCTTTCTACCATCCCGTACCATTTCCAATTTGCCCGTTGCTACACTCCTCGCTATCCTACTCTCATGAGTCCTTTCCATTACGTGTTCGACAAGCTATTTCCTGTTATTCGCTTTGTCTATGAGCGCATTCAACGTCACCGTTGGTTCGATGAAATTACAACGAATCTCTGGTTAGGCGGCGCGCCTCATTATTCTCGCGACTACGATACCCTTCTCGAAGCAGGCATTGACGCCGTGGTTAATATTCGCGCCGAGCGCCATGACGATTTCGAGTTATATGAGCGGCATGGCATCGACTATTTGCAGCTCAAGGTCTATGACATTCTCATACCGCCGCCCGAGATCATCGACGAAGGCGTCGCGTTCATTCATAAACATGTGGAAAAGAATAAGACGGTACTAGTACATTGCGCCAAAGGACGTGGTCGTTCTGTGACGCTGCTGGCGGCATACCTGATGCGCTACAACGATATGACCTTTGAAGAAGCCGACGCCTTGCTTCGAGAAAAACGTCCCCTATCCAATCTCCAGTCGCGCCACCGTCAGGCTTTGGAATCGTGGATCCAGCAATACCGGCCGGAGAAAACTGAAGTCGAAAAAACGTTGCAGGTCGATTAGCTCGCAAAAACCACAATACTCGCGGATGCGCCCTGCCCACCAGGTGCCAGTCTAGTATGGGCAAAAGCCAGATCACACCCCTTCGCCGACAATATCTCGACATTAAAGAGCAATACGCCGACGCCGTCGTTTTCTTCCGTCTTGGTGACTTCTATGAGACGTTCGACGATGACGCACAGACCGCCGCCGAGGAGTTGGACCTGGTGCTCACCAGTCGCCCGGTCGGCAAAGACCAACGCGTGCCCATGGCAGGCGTGCCCCATCACGCCGCCGAAGGTTATATCGCCCGCCTAATTGCCCGTGGTTACAAAGTGGCCCTGTGTGAGCAGATCGGCGATGAAACTGTCAACGGCCTCATGCCTCGAGATGTCGTCCGTGTCTTCACTGCCGGCACGGTCATTGAGCCCGGCATGCTCGAGGCCAGTCGCAACAATTATCTTGTTGCGGTCATTCTGGACGGTGAGCGCGCCGGTTTGGCCTACGCAGAAATAACGACCGGTGAATTCGCTACAACAGAACTCGACAGTCGCCGCGCCCTGGTGGAAGAACTGGCGCGCCTGGCTCCCGCCGAACTCGTATTGTGTGATGAAGAACACACGCTTGGCGAACTTGACGCGCCAATTAGCCGGTTACCTAACTGGCGCTTCGAATTAGGTAACGCCCGCAAGACGCTATTGACCCACTTTGGCGTGAGTTCATTGGCTGCGTATGGCTGCGAAGACAAACCGCTGGCGACACGCGCCGCCGGCGCTGCCCTTTTCTACCTGCAAGATACACAAATGGGCGCCGTTGCTCAGATTCAACGACTGGCCACGTATAACACCGGGCGCTACATGGCCCTCGACGCCGCCACCAGACGCAATCTGGAACTCGTGGAATCGCTCGGCGGTAAACGAGCCGCATCGCTTCTTGGCGTCGTCGATGAAACGGTCACCACCATGGGCGCGCGCCTGCTGCGCCGTCGCCTGACCCAGCCCCTTCTGGACACAGAGGAGCTAAACCGCAGGCTTGACCTCGTCCAGGCGCTCGTCGACAACGCCATGCTGCGCGCCGAAGTCCGGGAACAGCTGAAAGCCCTGCCCGATCTCGAACGCCTTACCAATCGCGCCGTCACCGCCCGCGCCACGCCGCGCGACCTGGAAAACATCGCCCAAACCCTCGACGCCATCCCCAATCTCCAATCTCTAATCTCCAATCTCCCGATTTCGGAAGCCAATCCCCAATCCCCACTCTCCAATCTCCAATCTCTAATCTCCGACCTCGATCCCGCCCCCGAAGCCCTGGACCTCATCACCCGCGCAATCACGTCCGAGGCCCCCGCGAACCTGAACAAGATGGGCGTCATCCGACCCGGCTTTTCGGCAGAGCTTGACGGCGTGATGAACTCCTCGGCGCACGCGCGAGAGTGGGTAGCCAACCTGGAGCCCCAAGAACGCGAGCGCACGGGCATCAGTTCGCTCAAAGTGGGCTTTAACAAGGTATTCGGCTACTACATCGAAGTGACCAAAGCCAATACCGAGCTCGTACCCGATGATTATGTGCGCAAGCAGACGCTAACCAACTCCGAACGCTATATCACGCCCGAGCTCAAAGAGTACGAGACACAGATCCTCAACGCTGAAGAGCGTATTTTAGAGCTAGAGAAACGCATCTTTGACGACGTTTGCCGCCAGGTCGCCGAGTACGCGCCGCGTCTGTTGCAATCAGCCCAGGTTCTGGCGCAGATCGACGTCGCCTCCGCGCTGGCAGAAGTGGCTACCAACAATGACTACGCGCGCCCGACGCTTTATGACGATACGCGTCTGCACCTCGTTGCCGGTCGCCATCCCGTCGTGGAACATACGTTACAACTCGACCGTTTTGTCCCCAACGACGCCTGCATGACCGATGAAGAACGGATCCACATCATCACCGGCCCAAATATGAGCGGCAAATCGACCTTCTTACGCCAAGTGGCCCTCATCGTGCTCATGGCCCAGGTGGGCAGTTTTGTGCCCGCGCGAGAGGCCCATGTGGGACTTGCCGATCGTATCTTCACCCGCATCGGCGCCCACGACGAATTGCACGCGGGACGATCGACGTTCATGGTCGAAATGGTAGAGACGGCCGAAATCCTTAATCACGCCACGCCGCGCTCGCTGCTCATTCTCGACGAAATTGGTCGCGGCACCAGTACCTATGACGGTCTTTCCATCGCCTGGGCTATCGTGGAGTATCTGCACAACCATCCACGCTTGCGCCCGCGCACGCTGTTCGCTACCCACTATCACGAGCTGATCGGACTTGCCGAAATGTTGCCCCTGGTCGCCAACTATAATGTCGCCGTCGCCGAAGAGGGTGACGACGTCGCCTTTTTGCACGAACTGGTGCCCGGCGGGGCCGATCAAAGTTATGGGATTCACGTGGCACAACTGGCGGGCTTGCCGCGTGACGTGGTCAGCCGCGCTCGTGAGATCCTCGCCAAGCTGGAAGCACACGCGCCCACGACATCCGTCACCCCCAGCCACCTAAAAGCACCGCAGCAGGCAGCCCTATTTCCTGAAACCAGCCCCATCCTTGAAGAGCTGCAAGATCTTGATGTGACAAACATGACGCCTCTGGACGCCATTAACAAGCTCTTCGAATGGCAGCGGCGCTACGGAGAGGAATGATGCATGGAATCGTTTCGCTGCTTGACAAAGACCACTACCAACTAGTTGAAGACATCTGGGTCGGCCTGGAAGAGGCGCTTGGACTAAACGGCGTCTATACGACGCCCTATCCTCATTTTTCTTACCACGTCGCCGAACATTACGACATCGAAGCGTTAAAACCACTGCTACAGGAGATTGCTGCAGAAACGGCGCCCTTTGAGGTGCTGACGACCGGGCTGGGCATCTTCACTGAGGGGATCAGTCCTATTGTGTATGTCAACGTTGCCCGTGATCCGCAACTCAGCGCCATCAACGCCAGACTTTGGCCCCTCCTTTCCAATGCCAGCGCGGGCATCGTGGACTACTACCATCCGCGCCAATGGGTGCCGCACATCACACTGGGCCACGGCGACGTTACCCGCGAGAACTTATCGAGCGTCATCGGCGTGCTCAGCCACTGGGACTTCACCTGGAAGATTTCTGTCGATAACCTGGCCCTCCTCTTCAATCCCGGTGATGCGAGGCACGACATATTACAATTCCGCTTCCCGCTCACCGGCGCATAGCACCCTGATCGTTATCGCAATAAATCGGATGCATTCGCCCCTTAACTAGGCGCCGTATTTCCCAGGTGAGACATTCGATTTCTCACTCGTTGTCGAGCACCTGTTTCAAGCGCCCACGCCGCCACGGTAAAAAGCCCGGCACTTTCTTGCGGTAATGTTGATATACCTCGCCAAACTCCGCCAGAAGCCGCCGCTCCTCGTGTATCGCACCTAACAGGAAATAGACCGACGCCAGCACATTAAACAGGAGCGTGTTGAGCGTCATGACTGGAGTGAACCAGATAAACAGCATGCTAAAGAAGTAGAGTGGGTGGCGCACCAGTCGGTAGGCGCCCGATTGCACGAAGTCGCCCGGCGGATCGGGATCTTCTGCGCCCTGCAGATAACGCAGCGCCTGCTTTATTCCCGCGAAGCGCCACACGTCCGTCTGCCACAAACTCGCCGCCAAACCCGTCAATCCAGCCAGCTGTACCCCGCCGAAGAGCCAGCTAAACGGTGCTCGCACCCGCCACAAAACGGTAGAAGGCACGCGCGTCGCCAGTAAATAGAGCAGTGGCAGGATACTGAGCACGGAAAAGAGATTATATGCCAGCCGATAAAAGCCATCGTACGCTCGCCGGCCGATCTGCCCTCGCACCCACCCCTTCAGCTGCCGCGCCGCCGTCAGGCTATGCACTAACGCCCACAACAAAAAGGCTACTACCGTCAACAGGATGCTTCTGAGTTCCATAGGTGCCAGAATAACACAGTTTAGGTATCATCGGCCAAAAATGGATCGACATCTATGAAAAAGCAGCCGAAGGACGCTATCTTCGCCGGCGAAAGCTGGTCAGAACTCATCGGCTTCCTGGAAAAACTGCCCCGTCCCGTCAAACTCGTCATTTGGGCCCAGGAAGGCGGGGGACGCTTCGAGCGCGAGGCGCTACACCTGGGCCGTTCCCTGGCCGAGCGATTCGAGATTATTCACGTCGAGCGTCGCGACCGCGTGCCCAGGCACCACCACTATCCCGTCATTGGCTTCATGGGCCTTGACGAACAACAGTTTGAAGTCGATTTTGGTCTACGTATGGTCGGACTCCCCGCCGGTTACCAGATTAACAGTCTCGTCGGCGCCATCCAGGCCGTCTCCTTTCGCGCCTCGAACCTGGAGGGCCTGACGCGTATCAAACTCAGCAAGATCCCGGTTGAGGCCAACGTCGATCTTGAGGTCTTCACGTCAGCCGAGAACGAGGCGGGTGTGCTAGTCGCCACACTTGCCTCCGGCCTGGCAGTTGCCAGCGCTCAGGTGCGCACGTTTATCGTCATGGCCGACGTCTTCCCCGACATTGCCACGCGCTACTCAGTACGCAACCTCCCACACACCGTCATCAACGGGCGCGTGCACGTTGAAGGATTGATGGACGAAGAAGGAATTTTGCGTCAAATTGGCGTAGCCCTGCGCTAACGCTTCTTCTTGTCGATATCGCGCAGTCTTGCATCAGGCGTGGGAGAACCGGCGATCATACTGTAAGCGCGGCGGCCCAGCTGCCTTAACCGCGATCGGCCTCGCGCCAGGACATAGCGCACGCGGCCCCACTCGCTGTCCGGTAGCGACATCTCCTGCGGAGTCACATCCCACTTGAGCACCGACGCGCCCCAGGACAACCCGCCGCCAAAACCGACAAACACGACATTGTCATCCGGCTGCAACATGCCCGCCGCTACCGCGTCACAAAGAGCAATCGGTATCGACGCCGCCGACGTATTTCCCATGCAGTCCACGTTTACAAAGAAACGATCCATAGGCACCTTGAGCCGCTTGGCAGCCACTTCGATGATGCGTACGTTGGCCTGGTGCGGAATTATCAAGTCAATGTCGTCGATGTCCAGATCTGCGTCGCGCAGCACTTCTTGAATCGAGTCGCAAATTGCATTTGTGGCAAAACGGAATACCTGCCGGCCGTTCATGCGAATCGTGTTGGCATGGTGTCCATTCTGCGAGAACTGACCACCGATTGCCGGAACGGGATTATGATAAACGGCAGGGAGCCGCAGCAAATCAGCGCCCGAGCCATCTGAGCGTAACGTCGACGACAGTACGCCGCCTGGAACGCTGGAGCCTTCCAGAACCACGGCGCCTGCGCCATCGCCAAATAGAATACATGTGCCCCGATCGGTCCAGTCCACAACCCGCGACATTGTCTCCGCGCCCACCACCACGGCATTCTTCACCGACCCGCTGCGTATGGCGTTTGCAGCCATGCTCAGCGCATAGACGAAACCCGAACAAGCAGCACTCAAGTCGAAGGCCCCGGCGCGATGGGCGCCAAGATAATCCTGCACCTGGCAAGCTGTCGCCGGAAATACAGACTCGGGCGTGGAGGTTGCCACAATGACCAGCTCTACCTCCGCCGGATGTACATTCGCAACGTACAGTGCACGCGCAGCTGCCTCAAAGGCAAGCGTCGCAGTCGACTCACGCGGGCCGGCGATGCGCCGTTCGCGTATGCCGGTGCGGGCCACGATCCATTCGTGTGACGTATCTACGGTTTCCGAAATTTCTTCATTGGACAGCACTCGCTGTGGTAAATATTTGCCCCAACCGATTATGTGCGCATATTTCATAGCTATCTCACGGTTCCTGACCACTACTCATTGTAACCCCATGGCGACCGTTTAGTTACGGCGAGTGCACGGCACGATCAACATTTTGCGCTCTACTCGCACACGAAACTCGCGCCACAACCGGTACGATTCGTCCTTCATGTTGCTACAGTGGGTGTGTACTGGATCGTTTGGGCTGACGACAAACCCAGATTATGGCAAACCGTCCACATCTCGCCAAAAGTGCGTAAGGCCGTTTAGCCTGTGCTCATCTGGCGCCCGAGCGGACGATGCTCGCGTCTGGTACCAGCCCATTATAATCCCCCGCCCTAGATCGTGCAGGTGATAGGTGGACTCTCCCATTGGACGAAACTGGCGAAAACGTTATCCTTATTCCATCGAGAAAACTACTTAGGATACAATGAGCACCGATCGCACCTCTTCTGGCTCGCGACTTCTAATCGCCGGTTGCGCTCTTGTGGCGTTTTGTCTGTTCTGTCTGCTCGCTGCCGGCGCAGTCGTAGTTTACTTCATTCCCATTGAATCAGTGGCGCCGGTAGGGTTGCGCCAGACGGCGCCGGCGCCAACCGTAGCCGTTAGCACCGCCTCGCCCGAACCCCAGGCGACAACCCCACCGGCAGCAGAACCCACGGTCAGCAGTCCGGCGCCGCAAAACCCACTATCTGGCGGCGCCCTGCCCACAGCCCTCGCGCGTGAAAGCGAACCGGCCCGACCACAGCTGGCTTTTAACTTGCCTGGCTCCATTGTACAGGAACTCCAGCCGCGCCTTGGCCCGCAGCATCTGGAATCCCTCCTGCGGGCCGACTACCCGGTCCACGACTACTATGAAGCCAGCCAGCGCCTGGGAGGGCTAGACGTCGGGCCGCGTACCATCATCGCCCCGGCCTATCAAGTTGGCGACCTGCAATCGTTCTATCTCGACGACCGCGAAACAGAGGCAACTCTGCTGGCTGCTACAGAGCACGCCTACTTCTGGGTCGAGGAGTCGTTGAACTTAGATCAGGCTGCCGTCGAAGCAGCCGCCCACCGCTTCGAAGAAGAGTATTATCCACGCTTGGAACAGATCTTTGGACACGAGTGGCGGCCCGGCGTGGACAACGACCCGCACTTCAGCGTGCTGCACCTTGATTATATGGACAGCGAAACCGACGAACTTGGCCACTTCAATAGCGGCGACGAGTATCCTCGCTCTTTCCTAAGCGGTTCGAACCAGCAGGAATTGGTCTATCTCAATATGAGCAATCTGACCCTGGGTTCCGACCTTTACTTTGGCACGCTGGTCCATGAATACCACCATCTCGTGCAATGGAATCTGGATGCTAACGAGACCGCCTGGCTTAACGAAGGGCTGTCGCAGCTGGCCGAAATCTACGTTGGTCTCGAGACGGCGGACACCATTGACTACTTGCTTTCCCCAGACACGCGGTTGACGACATGGGACTACAGCAGCGAAGATGTGTATGCACACTATGCGGCAACGTATCTGTTTTGCGTGTACCTTTGGGAACAACTCGGCGAGTCCGCCATCCAGGAGCTGGCTCGCCATCCGACCAACGGTATTGCCTCCGTAGATGCCGTGCTTCAAGGATTTGGACCCGAACTGAGCCTGGAACAGTTCATGGCCAACTGGGTCGTAGCCAACTTCCTGGATGATGACGCCGCCGGAAACCAATACGCGTACGAGTCACTCGACCTCCGTTCCGTTGTTCCCGTCTCCAGCATTGACTTTGCGCCACACGAAGAAGTACAAACCCTCGATCAGTTTGCCGCTCACTACATTGACCTGGGAATTGCCGGAACGACGACGATTGCATTCGCCGGGGACACAATCGCCAACTTCCTGACAACCAGCCCATATAGTGGCGAACAAGTGTGGTTCACACCCACCCAGGATTCTATCAACGCGCAACTGACGCGACGCTTCGATTTGACGGACCTAGATCGCGCCACGCTATCTTTTTGGACGTGGTACGACCTCAAGTTTGATACTGACTATGGTTACGTGAGCGTGTCCGCTGACGATGGGCAGACCTGGGAAGTGCTCAACATTGGAAACGGCAGCACCGGCGATTACGGCACGGCCCTCAATGGCCGCAGCGATATACTGCCGGGCGCCACAAAGGATGGCTGGGTTCAGGAAACTGTTGCCCTGGACGACTACACAGGCGGGCCGTTGCTCGTGCGCTTTGAGATGCTAACCTACTACGACTCTGACGCGCGAGGGTGGGCCCTCGACGACATCAGCATTCCCGAACTGGACTTTTTTGAGGACGTCGAAGCGCCCGACGACGAATGTCAGGAAGCAGGGTTTGATCCCGTGGGCGCCCAACTGCCGCAGCAGTGGAGCGTGCAGCTGATTCATTCGGGACAGACGCCCGAAGCTGTTCCTCTAGAGCTTGACGCGTTCAATCAAGGCCAGTGGACGGTAGACGTTGGCCCCGAGGGCGCGACCCTAGCCATTATGCCCCTGACGCCATTTGCCACCGAACCCGCAGGCTACTGGCTCTCAGTCCGCCAGTGATCTAGAACTTGCCCGCCTCCTTCATGCGCTCAAATTCAAGCTCCTTCTCCTGGCGTATCTGCTCACGCGCAGCTTTGGCCT
>CAYSMQ010000046.1:13703-18015 GCA_964432035.1 uncultured Ardenticatenaceae bacterium | reverse complement strand
GCGACAACGTGTGACGTACCGGCTCCCCAAACGGATCCCGCCCCACGTTACCCACGGTCCACAGACCAAAGGTAAACTTGTCAGAAGGTTGCGGCTCATATGTATCCGGCATTATTACGACCTCTCCTATCTTCTAAGGAACCATGTGGCTGAAACGTGTGCAAGTGTGCAAGTATGCAGGTGTGCAAATCTCTCACTTACAAACTTAATACTTGCAAACTTTTCTTAACCACCGGCAAACCAAACGCGGAAGCTCTTGATCTCATATGGATCAATGGCAAAGGTAGCGCGATTTTCGTCTTGTTGCAAGGTAGGATCCTCAACCCGCTCTTCAAGTAGATTACAAGCCTCGATCCCCGCCAGCGGCGCGCCAAACGTCAGCGTCACGTCCCGTCTCCGCCGCTGCTCGCACTCATAAACCCGCACAATAACCCCATCCCCATCCTCCGCCTCCTTCACCGCACTAATCACCACATGCCCCACATCCACCCCCACAAGCGAGAACCCGCTACGATCCCCCAATCCCCAATCTCCAGTCTCCAAACCATCCACAAACAACGGATTATTGAGATCATACCCTTCTCGCACCACACTTCCCTCCCGCCAATCCCCCGCATGCGGCAGCAGACTATAGGTGAAGCGATGGTGCCCCTTATCCGCCAGCGCATCTGGACGCACCGCCGACTTGATCAGCGTCAAGCGCATGACGTTGTCTTTCACGTCATACCCGTACTTGCAGTCATTGAGCAGCGCCACGCCGTAATCCCCCTCCGACAGATCGGCCCACTTCTGCGCCGCCACCTCAAAGCGCGCGACATCCCAGCTCGTGTTCCAGTGTGTGGGACGCTCGATAGCGCCGAACTGAATGTCGTACGTCGCCCGCGTGGCGCGCACGTCTACCGGGAACGCCGCCTTCAGCAAGATCTGCTTCTCCTGCCAATCCACGTCCGTGCGGAAATCCACGCGCGGCGAGTGTGCGTACAGCGTTATCCGTTGCGTGATCGTCGAATCCAGGAATCGCCAGCGCAGGCGCAGCACGCCGCGCAACGGCCCGCACTCCTCGACCGTCGCCTCCACCAGATCGTCAATCTCCTGCACCTGGTCCTGGTAAAAGATATCAATGTCCCAGGCGTCAAACTTCAGCGGCTTGTCCACGAACGTCTGCAACACGTTGCCGCGCTCGCCCGGCGCCAATACCTCTCGCTCGTGCCGCTTATCCCACACCGACGTCAGCTGCCCGCGCTCGTTTAGCGTCAGGCGCAAGAACGCATTCTCTATCCGCTGCGGCGTCAACGTCAGCGGCGGCGCCTCTTTCTCCATCGTCTTCTTTTCCGCCAATGGATACGCTGCAAACCCCATCGACGGAACAGGGGGCACGTGCAACAGTAATTTCTCCTTCTCATCCTCCCGCACCACCTGGCTCGCGTGACCCGCTACCGCCAACCCTTCCAGACCTTCGGAAAGCGGCAGCGCCACAATCCCCCCTCGCTCCCACGACAACGGGTTATAAACCACCACTCCCGGCTGCTTTCTGCCTTCTGCCTTCTGTCTTCTTCCGTCCGTACTCGTGCCATTCGTGTAATTCGTGGCAAACTCCACCCTGCGCCGTGCCTCCGCTAACACCATCTCCCCGATCTCCCGGATCCGCTCGTAATCCCGCCGGCTATCCTCATACACCTCGCGGATCGACGAACCCGGCAAAATATCATGGAACTGATTCAGCAACAGCAACTCCCACCCCTCGCGCAAGTCCCGACTTGACAGGTTCTCAAAACCTGTCAGGTCTTTATTATACCTGCCGCCCGCAAACACGGCAGCCACCACACTTAACCACTCTGCGTTACGATACAATATCTCCGCCTTGCGGTTTGCTCGCTTATTGTACGCCTGCGACGTGTACGTGCCCCTGTGTAGCTCCAGATACAACTCGCCGTCCCATACCGGCAACTTCTCATGCGGCAACTGCTGCGCCAGCCGCTCGAAGAAATCCTCCGGCAGCTCCTGGCGCACAGTGGGAAAGCCCGGCAGATCCTTCAGCACGCGCCCCGACTCCAGCATTTCCCGCGTCGGTCCGCCGCCGCCGTCGCCCCAACCGTACAGTGTCAACAGCTCGTGATTTGTCTCCTTCTGATTATACAAATCCCAGGTACCCATCACGTCGCGCGGGCTCAGCTGACCGTTATATGTCAGGTGCGTTTCGTCCTCCGACGGCGTGGTGATGAAATACGTCAGCAGCTCCGTGCCGTCGATGCCCCGCCAGCGGAAGGTGTCATATGGAAAACGGTTGAACTGGTTCCAGCTAATCTTCGACGTCAGGAAATACTCGATGCCGCTCTGCCGTGCAATCTGTGGCAGCGACCACGTATAGCCAAACACGTCTGGCAGCCACAACAGCCGGCAGGTCACGCCGAACTCTTCTTGCAGGTATTGCTGGCCCAACAGAAACTGCCGCACCAGCGACTCTCCGTCCGGGATATTTACGTCCGACTCCACCCACATGCCGCCGGTCACTTCCCACTGTCCCTCTGCGATGCGCTCCTTCACCCGCGCGTAGATGTCCGGATAATCTTCCTTCAAGAACTTAAACAGCTGCGGTGAGGAGTGCGTGAAGCGATATTCCGGATATTCTCGCATCAGGTGCAGAGCCGTGCTAAATGTCCTTGCTGCCTTCTCCCGCGAGTGGCGCAGGCGCCACAGCCACGCAAGGTCGATGTGCGCGTGACCGACGGCCGAAACGTGCGGCTTCATCGTGCCTTCCGCCCCTTCCAACTCCGCCAGACGGTCCCGCAGACAACCCAACGCAACCGCCACCGAATCATAAAACGCCGTCGAACGCGCCTGTGAGAAATCAATAGAGCCAAAGGCCTCATCCAGCGCCTGCAATAACAACATGCGCCGCAGCTCCCTTTCGTCCAGGCAGGCGATGGCCTCTAACAACACTCGCGACGTCTGGTACAGCGCTTCACTTGCCTCATCCACCAGGATCAGCTGCGCTGCTTTGAAGCGCCGCCGTTCCGGCACGTCCAGCACGCCGCTCCATGCTTTCAGCGCCACCTGTATCTCGCCGCGCGCCAGCGTCTCCGGCGGCACCCACGCTTTCTCGTGCCACACGTCGATGCCTTGCAACGGCTTGCCGTCTACGTAAAGCATCGTCTCCGCCGTCGAGCCGCCCCCGTCGCGCGGGCCCACCAAAAAGCGCAGGGTCACGCGCTTATCACGCCACGCGCCCGGGATCGTCACCCGCGCGCGGAACCACGCCGTCACGTCATATCCGCCCCACGTCTGCCCGACCGTGAAATCGGCCCAGTCGCCGTCGTCAAAATCAGGCGCCGCCGGTTCGTTATGCACCCCCGCCTGTGTCGGCCCCTCACAAAACTTGAAACGAGTGATCGGCTTGACCTCCCGGTAAGCCGCCTCCCTAATCTCCGCCAGCTGCTTCTCAATCTTCTGCGGAACAAAAAAAGACATACCGCACCAATCTCTAATCTCTAATCTCCAAAAAACGCATCCTCCAACATCCCACACAACGCGTGGTACGTCGCCAGGTGCCGCTCCTGAATATCGGCCGTTGCCTGCCATGGCACGCGCACCGCCACATCACAGAGCGCCGTTAGCTTGCCGCCACTTTCACCCGTGAATCCCAGCGTGCGCAAGCCCATGGCCCCTGCCACCCGCATGGCGTGCAGCACGTTGCCCGAATTACCCGACGTGCTGATGCCCACCACAACGTCCCCCGGCTTACCATAACCATACACTTGCTGCGCAAAGATCATCTGCGGCTCCACGTCGTTGGCGAACGCCGTCAGCAATGCCGTCTGGCTCACCAACGAAATAGAAGGCAGCGCGCCCTGCAAATTGTCCGCCAGATACGCGCCCTCTTCCGGAAACGCCTCTTGCAGCCGCTGCCGCACGTCTTGCGGTACCGGGCGCGGGCGCAGATACCCTTTCATCAATTCGCCCACCACGTGCTCGCTGTCAGAGGCGCTGCCCCCGTTACCACAAAACAGCGCCTTGCCGCCTGCCGCGAAACAATCGCGTAGCAAGTCGAAAGCAGCCGTCAGATCCCCTTCCAGCGGTTCCAGATCGGGGTACTTCTCGAACAGTCGTGCCAGATGTTTATCCATGAAAAATCCTCTCCTCGGCGTTTAGCGCCTGTAGACCAATCGCCCGTTCCTTAGGCGGAATCCCGTCCCAGATCACGGTGAGCGTCCGCTGCTCGCCGGGCAGTAAATGAATAAAGTTGTCGTCAAAATAAGCATATCCAGATGCTCGCACCCCGCGCGCCACGTCCAGCCACACACCAGGTGCGGCC
>CAYSMQ010000046.1:0-13603 GCA_964432035.1 uncultured Ardenticatenaceae bacterium | reverse complement strand
GCCCCCGCCAAATCCAACATCGGCCCCAACGTCTCCCCACAACTAAACGGATACCGGTTCCGCGCTAACATCGCGCCATCCACATCCTGCAGCGCCAGATCCAGGAAGAATACCCCGTCGTGACCTGACAGGTTTCCAAAACCTGTCCGCTCTAGTTTGATTTCACCATGCACTTGCGACGCGTTCCCTTCAACCGAAACGGCCCACTCCCGCTCGGCCCACACGTTCCCATCCGCTCCCACTAACCGCGCCTGTAAACACGCGTGTGCCAGCGCCTCTCCCGAATTGCTCGTCCAGACGCTCGCCTCAAAACAGGCCTCGCCGCTCCACGTCAGCCGCGCAAAACGCGCCGACACCGTCAACGGCGCGTAAGCCCGCGCCACCGCATAATAGACCGGCTTCGGTTGCGCATAGTAATCCACAGCCGACGTGCACGCTGCCATGGGGTAGGGCTCGTTGAACTGCCAGGGCAACGAGCCGCTATTGCGGAACTTGCGCCGGCGGTTGGCTTCCACCGCATACCGCAGCCCTTCCGCCTGCAAGAACTGCGCGGCGCGCACCACCTGCGCCGTCTCGCGCTGTACCAATCCGCCCCAGAACTCGTCCCAATGCGCCTCCCATATCCACCACGCGCCCAAATGGTGCCACATCTGGTTGGCCCGGCGTATGGGCCGCTGCTGCTCCTCAGGCATTACGTCGTTCAGCGTGCGCAAATTCGTAATGCCCTCCACGCCAAACTCGCTGTTGAGCAGCGACGTCCCACGGTTAAACAACGTGTACTGCTCTTCCAGACCTTCGTATATCCACGGCCCATGCACGTCGTGTAGGCCGTCAGAATCTTCCTCAATATTCTCCAACGTGTTGCCAAAGCGCGGGCCCGACGGCGAAGTCGGCAACCAATGTCGCTGCGGATCGCAGGCCCAAACCGTTGTCTTCAACGCCCGTAGCAGCGGGTGCGCGTCGCTCTGCGGCAGTCCCTGTGCATCCTGCAATTCGTTACCGCCACACCACAATAGCAGGGAAGGGTGATTGCGGCGGCGAGGCACAATCTGCCGCGCCTCTTCCTCCATCTTTCTGACAAAGCGAAAGTCGGCGGGCGGCACGTTCTCGATACCCGAGCTGGACTGGATGAACTCCTGCCATACGAAGAGTCCCATCTCATCACACAGCTTGTAAAACGCCTCCTTCTCAATCAACCCGCCGCCCCACACGCGCAGCACGTTCACATTGGCCCGTTGCGCCAGTCGCAGCAGCCGCTCCCGCTTCTCCGGACGCTCCACGCCATACAGCAGGTCCATGGGCACCCAGTTCCAGCCCTGAATATAAATCTTGCGCCCGTTAACCGCCAGCGTGTAGGGCATGGCCTCCTCCGGTGCTCCTTCGTTGGGCACAAATTCTACATCTCGCACGCCGAACGTCACGCGTTTGCTATCGGAGACTTCGCCACCGGGATCGAGGAGAACTCGCACGTCCAATTCGTATAGCCACTGCTCGCCATAGCCGTTGGGCCACCATAAGCGGGGATTTTCCAGTTGCATCTGAACTTCAATCTGAGATACGCCTGCGGGTAGGGCGAAAACATCCGATTTCTCCAGCCTAGCGGCAGCTAGGCGAAATCCGGATGTCTCTGTTACCTCCAACACCGCCAATGGTTCGCCCAGGCTTGACACCGTTATAGCAACCTCAATCGTCGCCTGGCTATAGTCCTCTTTCGGCCATGCCCGCACCACCACATCTTCAATACGCACCGGCCCGCTGTCACGTAGCATTACCTCATCCCACAGCCCCAGATGTACTAACCGTGGGCAGAAGTCCCACCAATAATTCATGCGCGTCTTATGCGTGCGCACCAGGCTGCTGCGTCCCACCTGCGGCTGCTCGTGCGGCGCCGGCTGCAGCACCACCGCCACCACGTTCTCACCACCGTAATTCAACAGATGCCCTACGTCGAACGTCGCCGGCGTGAACATGCTGGCGTGTCGGCCCAGCGCTTCCCCGTTCAAGTAGAAATCGGCCTCGTAGTCCACGCCTTCAAAACAAAGCTGCATCCGCCGTCCTTCCAGCGCCGCGTCCACCGTAAAACGGTTGCGATACACCCATGTGCGCGCCGACACCCACTCCGCCAGCAGCGTATTCTGCCCCCGATACGGATCGGCGATCAACCCCGCCTGCCACAAATCATAGTGCACGCTCCCGGGTACAGTCGCTTCAATCCAGTTGTCAGGATCCCGCGTCTCCGGCAGATGCGCATCCCGCCAGCGCCAATCCTCGCCAATATACCCCTTCAACCGCCAGCCACTACTCAATAAACTCGCCAAATCGGTTCTCTAAACGACCCTCGTTTCCCTTAAAAAATTCGCATAAATTCGCGCTAATTCGATGCAACTCTTTCTGTACGCTCGATGACATCCTCCCGCTCCAACAAGTCCACCTCCTGTACCGGCTCGTCGTCATCCAACGGAATGCGGAACGTCTTGATCTCACACGGCCCAAATTTCACTTCAATCATCCGCCGCCACTCCGGCAACGTGATCATAGCCGTCGTCGCTTCCTTCGCCGTCTCATAACAGCGCAGGATCAGGTCCTCACCGTCCTCCGCTCTCTTCAACACCGTCACGTTCACATTCTCGCGATCCACCTGCACAAACGAGGTGCACTGCGGCAGCTTTCCTTGTGGATGGTACGTGCCCACCAGCGCCGTCGGCTTCTGGTTCAGCTCCGCCGCGCGGCGCACCGTGCCTGCCTCTTGCCAGCTGCCCGCGTGAGGCAGTAGCATATACGTGAAGCGCTGGATGCCCTGGTCGATGAAGCGATAATGCCCATCTGGCTCTGGTTCCGCCGGAATGTGATGGGCGTAAATGGGGCTGCGCAACACCGTCAGGCCAATGTCCCGGATATTCACGTCGAAGCTATACTTGCCGTCGTTCAGCACGCTCAGCCCGTAGCTCTCGCCTGTGTCTCGCGCCGAGCCCGACACGTCCAGCCAGCGCTGCCCCGGCTCTTCCTCGCCGTTGGCAAAGCGCTCAATGTGCCCGTAAGGGATTTCGGACACCGCCTGCATGTGGTTCAGATTCAGCGGGAAGCGTAACTTGAGCGCCTTGAACTGTTCGCGCCAATCCACCGTCACGTGCACGTCTATCTGGTCCAGGTCCGGATACATCGTAAATTCTTGCACCAGAGAGGAGGCGCCATACCGGCTGCGCACGCGAATCACCGACTTCACCGGTCCGTGTTCGACTAGCTGCACGTCGCGGGCCTCAAACTCGCCAATTTCCTGGTCGAAGCGGAACACGTTATGGCTCCACGTGTCGCTGTGGTCCTCCAGAACCGCCGCCCGCGCCGCTGCGTTCGCGAACAGCTCCACGCCGTGTCTGTGGTCGTAAAGCCGGCGAATGACGCCGCGCTCGCCGTCAATCTCCAGCCGCAAGCGCCCGTTGTCCAGCACGGTGTCCGTCGCCTCCACGTCCAACCTGACATGGTTTCCCGAACCTGCCAGGTCTTTAACCACACCTCCTTGCGCTCCCCTCTCCTCGTCGCCGTTTGCCGTCGCCGTTGCAGCCGGCATCAGTCGCAACGTGCGATACCCAAGCGACGGCAGCTCCGGGGTAAAGGACAGCCTGTGACGCCCGTTCGCCGTCGTTTCTGACTGCACGATCTGCAGCGGAACCCGTTTCCCCTCGTCATCCACAATCACCGGATTCTGCGGCAGTTTTCCGAACTCCAGCTCCACGTTCGCGCGCGTCTGCCAGGCGTGAGGATTGAAGACGACGATGGGCGTCATGCCCTCTTCCTCGGGGATGTGCACGTTCCACGCCAACCGCTGCTGCGCGTCGTTCAGCGCGCGCCCCGCAATGGACATCGCTTCCCCATGCTGGTGCAGCGCGTCCTCGTAGGCCGTCGGCAGGCTCGTGCCCGCCAGAATGTCGTGGAACTGGTTGAACAGTACGTTTTTCCACGCCCGCTCTAGCGGGGTACCGGTACCTAAAACATCCGATTTTTTAAGCAACCCTAGGTTGCCAAAATCGGATGTCTTTGTCGTGCGCCCCACAATCGCCATCCACTTCTCCGCCGCCAACAAACGATTCTCCGCCTCGCGATTCCAGCGCTTGATTCCGGAATGCGCCGCGTAACAACCGCTCGCGTGCCGCTGCAGCTCGTCGTGCACCACGGGAATCGGCAACGATTTCTCCTCCACGCTGGCAAAGAAACGGTCGGGCGAGCTGAACACCAGTTGCGGCCCGCCTTCCTCCTGCGCCAGCCGTTCGATGCTCTCAATATTCTCGCGCGTCGGCCCGCCCCCGTGGTTGCCCACACCGTAGAAACACATCATCTCGTCAAACGGCTGCCTCAGCTCCTCCGCGCAGCGCCGCACGTGCTTGTCCAACTCCTTGCCCCACGTGCAATACTCATGAGGCAGGCGGAACGTGAGCACCCGCGAACCATCATCGGACTCCCACCAGAACAGGCGACCCGGCAGCCCCTTCTCGTGCGGTTGCGGGCGCATGAAGACGTAGTAATCCAGTCCGCTCTTCTTCAAGAGCTGCGGCAGCATGCCGTTATGCCCGAAGCTATCCACGTTGTAGCCCACGCGCGCCGTGACGCCGAACTTCTCCTGAAAGTAGCGCTGTCCGTAAAGCGCCTGCCGCACAAACGACTCGCCGGCGGGCAGGTTGCAATCTGGCTGAATCCACCAGCCGCCCACAATCTCCCAGCGCCCTTCCGCCACGCGCTCCTGTATCTCTGCGAACATTTCTGGATCGGTTCGCTCCACCCAGGCGTAAAAGGCAGCCGAGCTCGAAACAAAAATAAAATCATCGTTCTCGCGCATGCGGTCCAACGCCGAGCGAAACGAGGCCAGCACTTCGTGAAAGCCTTCCTGCCAGGTCCACAACCACACCGGATCGATGTGCGCGTTCCCGATCATATGTAAGGTGCCTTTTCCGTTACTCATGCTTCACTACCTCTTTCCAAACCGCTTCTTCTGCCTGCCCATCATCGCGCGCCCAATCCATCGGCTCCGGCGGCGTAAACGTTGAGCCCAGCGACACCGGGCGCTGGCTGGTCACGGCCTCATGCGCCGCGCACATGATCTCCACCACGTGCGCCGCCTGTTGGCCGGTGACTCGCTGCCGCCGTCCCGCCGCGATGGCCTCTGCCATGTCCACCACCCCCCGTTGCCACGCCACACCCGGCTCCGCCTGGCGCAGCAAGGGCACAGGCTCGTACGGCTCGCCAAACGGCGCGAAAGACACCGGCGCGTCAAACATGAACCAATGTCCCAGCCGCAGCGACCCCTCGTCGCCGTGGAAGGCGATCCCCGTCTCTTGCGTGCGCTGGCTGACGTAAAAATTGGACGTCAACCGCGCCACCGGCCCCGTTTCAAACTCAACCATCAGCAGTAGAAAATCCGGCGTCGAAATGCGGTAAGGGACGCCATCCTTGCGCACCCGTTCCGGCTGCAGCAACTTGCCGTAGGCCATTACCTCGCGCGCGGGACCGAAAATCGTGGTCAACACCGTCAAGGGATAAACGCCCACGTCGAAAAGCGGGCCCACGTCGTAAAATGGCTCCGGGTTCGGGTGCCACGTCTCGATGCGGCCCCAATCCACCTCTGCGTACGCCACGCGTACCGTGCCCAACCGTCCCTCGCGGATCACCTTCCACGCCGTCTGCTGCGCCTCGCCCAGAAATGTAATCGGCGCGCACGCCAGTCGCACGCCCTGCGTCTTGGCTAGCGCCACCAGTTCCTGCGCCTGCTCGAACGTCATCGCCAACGGCTTCTCGCTATACACGTGCCGTCCCGCTTCCAAGCACCGCCGCGTCACTTCATAATGCGCGTGGTGAATGGTCAGGTTGACCACCAGGTCGATTGCCTCGTCCGCCAACATCGCCTCCAGGTCGTCATAGGTCTGCAACCCGTACGTTTGCGCCAGTTCGCCGGCCCGTTCCGGCAGCAGATCCGTCACCCCGCGCACGCGCACCTCCGGCGCATTTCCCATGTGCCGCACGTAAGCGTCCGCAATGTTGCCGCAGCCCACCACGCCGATCTGCAACCGATTACTCATGTTCAAGTCCTCTCCTCTCATTTTCTCTCTGTAAGCCACGCGGCATCGATCCGCGAGATTTCAGGAAACCTTATCATCTTTTTCTTTAAGCCATGCTTTCAACATTGCTCGCGATGCCGCTACCCCCGGCTTTGGATCCTCGTGTTCCGGCTCGTGTTCCACGCTAATGGCTCCCTCGTAACCGATCTCCTGCAAAGCGCGCACGCAATCCTCGATGGGCACAATTCCTTCACCATAAGCGCACGTCTCGTGTTCGCCCGCCGCCAGCACGTCTTTCAGATGCACGTGCACCACGTGCGACCCCAGTTCTCGGATGGCCTGCGCCGCGTCGTATCCCTGCGTGCCGAACCAGCCCGTATCTACCGTCACGCCAATGGCCCCCTCCGCGCCGTCGCCGATCTTCTCCAGCATCACCTGCGGCGTTTTCTCCGGATGGTTCTCCAACCCCAGCCGCACCTGGTACTTCTGCAGCGTCTCCACGGCAAAATCGCGGTCCTTTTCCAGTATGGTCGTCGATCCTCCCAGAATCTGGCAATCGAGCGCCACCGCCAGCCGGCAACAGCGCTCAAACTCTTCAGGCGTTGCCCCAAACCACCCTGCCAGACTGGCAACGGTCAGATCATACTTCTCTAGCAATGCCCTCGCTGTTTCCACCTGCCCTTCGCTTGCCCATTGCGCATTCAGGTGCGCCAGCCACAGGTCAATCGTGTCAAAGTCCATTGCCGCAATCTCTTGCAGCAAGGCCTCGAAGCGTTCGGCAAACGTCTCCTCCGGCCGGAAATAATCGTTCGCCGCCCGGTCTCCCTGCCCCCATCCGCCGGGCATGTCATAACCTAACTCTCGCGCCACAAAATTAGCCGTCATAAACGAAATGCGATTCATATCCTGTCCTTTCGACCGCGGACCACCGACCGCCGACCGCAGTTCAGACGTTACCGCGGTCCGCCGTCCGTCGTCTGCCGTCCTTAGCCCACCGGCACCCGCCGGATCTCCGGATCCGTAAAAACATCGCTGGCGTCATCACTGTGCGTCGAAAACTCAGACACCACCGTGCCCTCCGGCCCGCCTTGAAACCAATGCAGCGTGTCCGGCGCAATCGTATATTGCTCTCCTGGTTCCAGAAGAACCTCATGCCACACCGTATAGTATTGCCGTCGCGAAACCGGCGGCGCGGCTTTCGGCTCTGGCGTCGGCTCGCCTGGAACGTATAGATAGACTTTCCCCCGGCGACAACGGAACGTCTCTTCCTTGCCCGGGCTACCATTTCGTGGTGGGTGGCGATGCTCGGGGCACGTCTGGCCTGGGAACAACACCAACTCCTTGGCACATACGCGGGCCGTATTGACGTAAGTCAGAAGCTGTAACCCGCTCTCCATCAGCGCGCCCAATCCAAAATCCGCTACTTCGATGCGTTTCTTCTCGTCCAGTGTTAACACAATTCCCGCTCGCTCTAAATAATCTAACGTCCTTTGCCGTGCTACTTCAATTTCATCCATTACATTCCTCCGCTTCCTAATTCGTAGAATCCGCGTAACTAGTGGCAACAATGACCCGTCCGCGGTCTGTCGTCTGCCGTCCGCCGTCCACCAGCACCTCCTCCCCCCACACCTCGCGCGGCGCTGCCGGCGCATCATACGGCTTTGGCGTCAGTTCATCTCCCTGCGTTTCCAGCCACTGGCTCCACAGCGCCGCCTCCGCTTCCACATCCTGCCCGCTGATCGCCATCAATTCCGAGTGCGCGTGCCGCGCCAGCAGGGCCCGCACGTCGTCCAGATAGTTGATCAGCACCGCCGCCCCGTGCGGACTGCCGCACCGCGCCAGCGCCCGCGCAATCAGTAATTCCAGATACGCCCGCCGCTCCGGAAAATGATCCACTTCGAACCCCTGGCGACAAACAAGCCCGTGGAACGGCGCATACCCGTGTAGCTGCCGCAGCAGTGGCGCCGCCTCCCGGCTGCCCAGCCGTTCCGTGCCTGCACACACCGCTTCCACGTAATAAAACACGCCCTTCACTCCGCTGGCCACGTCCTCTTCAGTCGCCGTCGCCAGCAAATCTACCACCCGTTGCCACACGGGAATCGCGCGCTTGTCGCGGGCCATGCCCAGCGCGTGCAGCCAGTAAACCTCTTGCGGCATCGCGCCCTGGTCCGGCGGCGCGCCCGCATAGCGGATGTGTGACGAGCGTGCCGGTAGCTCTTGACCACTCAGCGCCTCGCTCAACTGCGCCACCAGCAGCGGCGCCCCCGCCCGCGAACCCAGCAAACACAACAGCTGTGCCATCAGCAGCGCGCGCGGATTTTCGTCTCGACCTGACAGGTTTCCAAAACCTGTCAGGTCTTCTCGCTCTAGTTCTCTCTCTAACAAACCAATCGCTTCTGGCCCCGCGCAGCAGACATCGACGGGCAAAATCCGCTGCCGGTATACTTCGTCCATCTCCATGTCCGCGTAGCTGATCAACGGCCGTCCGTCCAGCGCGGCAACCGCCTTCGCCAGCGCTTCGCCTTCCAGCCGCCATGGCTGCAACTGGCGCGTCCTGATCTCGGGTGGTAGCACACCGGCGGCAATCAGCGTCTCCTGCACCTCCGCCACGTCGACGTCCTGCACACTGCACTCATGGCGGCAGGCGAAAGCCGCCGCCAGTGCTGCCGCGCCGCCTAGATTTTCCATGTCGGCCTGCATGCGAATGGCCGGCAGGGCATCGTGGCTGGCCGAAATCGCTTTGCCCACCACCAATATATTTTTCAATCCCACCGGCAGCAGCGCCCGGTAAGGAATCTCCACTTCCAGGTTAGGGGGGATCAGACCCAGTCGCACCCAATCGGACGTGCTATGCCCTTTCACGTCATGGTTGCTAAAAGCAATGTTGATCACATCCCGCCAGCGTCGCTGCAAGAGTTGGTCGTTGAGCGTCAGCTCAACCTTTCCACGAATGTGCCGGCTTTCCCGCGTGGCCACATAGACGCCGTGATCGTGGTCCCGCTCGCGCCGTCGCCGTCGCCCGGCAAGAATGGCTCGCGTGTAATCCTGCACGTTACTCACGTCCACCATGCTCGTAAAGTTGTTGCGCGTGCGTCCCGGCCGCGCGAATTGCGCCAGCGAATACCACATCACCACATGGTCCCGCGCTGCGCCATATGTGGCCCCCGCGCCCGCGTGCGCCGCAACGTCCCCGTCGCCCGTCGCGTCAATCACCACCTGCGCTAGAATCACACCCGCCCCCTCCCGCGTCGCCAGCGCCACACCCTTAACTGCGGTAAGCGAAGTGGCGTCCGCTAGACCTGACAGGTTTCGAAAACCTGTCAGGTCTCTCTCCACAACTGTTCCAATCACCATCGCATTCAAATAAAGCGCCACCCCCGCCTCTTCCACGGCCTGCCGCAGCGCCTGCGACTTGGCCTCGATATTCCAGCGCGGCACCGCTCCCTCCGGCGGCGGCTGTCGCAATTTGTGATGCAGGTCTGTCGCCAGTCGCGTCACCTCCGCCGCAAAGCCCACGCGTCGGCCAAACCAATAACTGTGCACCCCGCCGTAAGTGCCCGTGCCACCCAGCCCTGGGTTCATCTCTACCAACGCCGTGCTCACGCCTCCGCGACCCGCCACCATTGCCGCAGTCGCGCCGCTGGTTCCACCGCCCACCACCAGCACGTCCACTTCGTCGATAACCGGAAGTGCTGCAGGTTTACCACGCGCCCGCTCGTGCCGTTTCCCGGCCTGCGGCCCCGGCGTCTCGCGAATCTCAAGCCCTGGCACGTCCTGCGCCGAACTCGTGCTGCCTCTTTGGCTATCAAGTTCGCCGGGCGCCTCCGTTTCGGGCCACTCCCCTCGCAAAACCTGCCTTGACACTTCTGTCCCGTCGGCGCAAGCGATTAGCGGATCGTCGATACTCTCACTACCCACAGGCCCATAAATCTCATGCGACGCATCGGCCAACGTGGCCTCGCCAAACGCATCCACATTCTGCATCAGATAGGCCGCCACCCGCGTCGTCACCCGCCGCGCCCGACCCTCTAACGCTTCCCTTAAAGAAACAATTCGCATAAGCGAAGCGGCTTCGTGCTCATTCGATGCCACCATCTGCATCCGGCACTCGACAAGAAGGTGTCCTGCGCCCCGGTATCCTTGGTGCAGTCGTACCTGATCGTCTACTAATCCCAGGTCGTTCGGCACATCCAGCGTTTTCCCTTCCAAAACTCCCACGCCATCAAACTCCAACGTCCGCGCATAGATCGTGGTTTCCTGCGAGACATCCGACTTTTCCAAAAAATCGGATGTCTTTGCGCGGAACCTCTGAGCGTCGAGCACCACGCCCGCCTGCAACATCTGTCGCCCCGACTTATTCCCAATCACTACCCCGTCCAAGTTACCCTCGGCCAAGCTGGCTTCGGCAGCCGTCTGCCGTCCACCAACCGGCGTCGACGCATAAATGATCTCTACCCCCGCCGCCAGCAACCGGTCTTCCAAGAACCGCTTCAATTCGTATAGCGACAAAGGCAGCTCGCCGTTCACCGGCTGCAAATCATGCTCTTCGACAAATGCCTGTAGCAGCGGCGCCGCCGCGTACGCCTGTTCCTTGCCCTCGCGCACCGGCAGCCACGGCCGTAGCGTGGCGCTCATCTCCCAACCAAGATACGTGCGCGGTTCCACCAGCGCCACTTGCCATCCTGTCTCCGCCAACTCGTTGGCGGCCGCTACCCCCGCCAGCGATCCCCCCAAGACCACGGCATCAACCGTCCTCAGTACCGCAACGTCTCGTTGCGCAAAAGGAATCGTTTTCATATGTCCGACAGCTGCCTATCATCTGGCGCCTGCGAGCCGCCGTCCGCGGTCCGTCGTCCATCGTCCGTCACACTCACCAGCGCCTCCGCCTGCTGCCCCCAACGCCGTCCCCCGATTGTTACATCTGCGCCAATGGGCACGCGGCGCACGTTCCTTCCCGTCGGCGACGTTATGCAAAAGCAGACCGACTGCGTTTGCCCCGCTTGTGCCTTGAACTCGAAGAAGGCCGGTTCCACCTGCCAATCAGGCGGGGTCATGAGCGTCACTTCCACTCCCGCTTGCTGGGGTAGGGGATTACGCACTTCCACACACAACTCGAACGCTTCTCCGACCATAACCTGCTGCTGGTAAGGTTTCATCCTTGCCACAAAGCCTTCGGCGCCGGCGTCCAAAGTCTCTGCCGGCAATAGTTGCCGGTGCAATCGTGCCAGCGTATCGCCGCCTTGTTCTAGCTTGTCAAAGTAACCGTCCTGCGTCCACAACGGCTGCCAGTGCCCGCTCACAATAAGGTCGGGCGCGACCTCCCGGTACAGTTTGGCGCTGTCCACATAATCGTCCACTTCAAACCCATTGTGGTACACATAATTCCACAGCAACCCATCTTCGCCCTGATACTGGTCGCCGCTCACCAGTACCCTGTGCCCGTCGATCTTCAGCGAGATAGCCACCGCATAACGCGTGTGCCCCGGCAGTGCGTGCAACGTCATCTCATACTCTTCCCAGCGTAACGTTTCCTCCAACGCCAGGGTTCGATCCACGGGAATCGGATCGTACCAAAGGCAGGGCAGGTCGTAATGCCGCGGCTTCTCCAGGATGGGCGCAAAGCTTTCCGCTGCCCACACCTCGGCGCCCTCCACATCACGCAACAAGTTGACGCCGGCGACGTGGTCGTCGTGAAAATGGGTAAGCACGACGGCTTCTATCTCTTTGACGCCATGCTGCTCCTTTAGCGCCTCAATGTTGTATAGCCAGGCACGGCGAGAAGCCCTGTCGCTGCCTGCTGCGCCGCCGACGAAGAAGTCATACCCAAAATCGAAGAACAGCGCCTTGCCACTTTGCGAAAGCAGCACGTAGCTGTAGGCCATGCTCGTGCGGTTAAACAACAGATGGGGTAGGAGCGCCTCGAACGGCTTCCGTCGCAGCTCGAAGAGGCGCGGGTTCTGCCGCCGCTCGCGCAGCAGTTCCCACAACCGTTCCACCAGCAGGTCGATGGCTTCGTCCACGTCGGTGATTGGATCACCGTGTGACGGCAGCAGAACGTCCGGTTCCTGCTCCTTAAGCGACAGCAGCGAAAGGATCGACGCCGCCACCCCTTCCGCGCCGTTGTAACTCCACTGCGTTGCCGCCAGCGACCACACTTGTCCCGGCCCGTAGATCAGGTCCCCGGTGAACGCCAGCCGTTGACCGTCAACCGTGGTCAACAACGAAATCGAGCCCGTCGTGTGACCCGGCGTGGGCCACACCGTAAACGAATATCCCTCAAATTCCAACGTCGCGTAATCCTTCAACGTGCCCGCAACCGGCGTCGACCGCAGCAGCGAAAAGCGATCCTGCCGCATATTATAATCATTCATCACCGGCCGTGACTGCCAATGCTCCTCCACGCTGTGGAACAGATCCTGCTCCGTATGAGGAACCCACACAGACCTAATAGGTTCTCGGAAACCTGTCAGGTCTGCCAGCCCTTGCCCCTGGTCGCGATGATGATGTGTCATCAACACATCGCTAGTCTCCGTCACGCCTTCACGCGCCAGTTCCGACACGATGCCCCCGCTACCAAAATCGATAAGAACCGCGCTATCGCCAGAGCGCAGCGCATACACATTGCACGTGTCCTCATAACGGTACACGTGCTCGCTAAGTTGCGAAAATCCCGTTTCTGCTGTGTCAAGTGCCATGTTGTGTGTGTCAAGTGCCATGTTTCAACTGTCAAGTGGGGCCTTTGTCAGACGCTGCGTGACCCGTGACACATGACACGCCAACTCCGACAACGCCTCGCCGCCGATCCGCGTCCTATCTGCGCGAACCTCTTCAATCAATTCTTCCAATCTCTCCATCTGGCGCTCCGTGGGCCCTGGCTTCGCCCGCCACACCGCCAGCGCCTGCCGTCCCATTACCTGTTTGCGTTGCAGCGCCTCCGTCCATGGCAGCAATTCTTGGCGCAACGCCAGATTATCCATGGTGTAGTTGATGGCGTAGCAGGCCTCATCTAGCCGCAGCAGGTACGATTCCAACGCCTGCAACCGCTCGTCGTCTTTCACCGCCCGTGCTTCCATCGCTGCCAGCGCCTCTTGCGCCAGCGCCGTAAGCTGCTCCGCTTCTGGCATGCGCAAACAGCCGCCCAGTGAACTTTCACCCAGCCGTTGCACTGCCTCTGCCTGTGCGCCCGCCACCTCCCTTATCGCCGCCTCCCAGGCCTCTTCGGGCTCATACCCCAGTGGATCCTGAAAGTAGGCGGCGAAGGTAAGCAACGGAATCTTCGAGGCTTCGGGTTGGAGCATCAGGTTAGGCAGGACACCACGTACACTTTCGTGTAGCGAACTACCACGCCCACGAATAGGGCCAATGTGCATCTCCGGCCGCATCGCCAGATCGTTTACCGGATAATTGTCCCAGATCAGCGGCGGGCGGCGCACCGCGCTGGCAAAGCCTTGCACATCCGCCGTCGTGATGCGCGGTGAGCAGATCTTCGGTCCCGTATAAAAGACGTCGATCTCCGGCGCCAGCTCTGCGCCCAAGGCGTGCACGGACTCGCTGAAGGG
>CAYSMQ010000045.1:0-18334 GCA_964432035.1 uncultured Ardenticatenaceae bacterium | reverse complement strand
ATCAGGCGCTGCTATGTCCTGTAATGTACAACTTGACGATGTCGTGCAACTTAGAAAAAAGCATCCTTGCGGCAGTGACGAATGGCGCGTAGTTCGTGTGGGGCTGGATATCGGACTCCTCTGTCAGGGCTGTGGCCGGCGTATTCTGTTGCCTCGCAGCACCTTTAATAAGCGCTGTAAGAGGATCTTGCGCCACGCGGGCGACACTTCTTGATGTTAGCATCCATCATCGAAGTTGTAACCGTGCTGTCGTTAGCCGGTTTGGGCCTCTATGGCTTCCTTGGACTCTATACCCTCTCTGTGTACCGGCGCCACCAAAACGATAGGGTGGCAGAACCGCTCGCAACCAGTTCCGAGTTGCCGCCGGTCACCGTGCAGTTGCCCCTCTATAACGAACGCTATGTTGTCGAAAGGCTTATTCGCGCCGCCGCAGCGCTACAATATCCAAGAAACCGCCTCCAGATCCAGATACTCGACGACTCTGAAGACGATACGACAGAACGCGTGGCGCAGCTCGTGGACCATTATCGCTGCTGCGGGCTGAACATTGAGCTTTGTCACCGGCAGCAACGAGAGGGGTATAAAGCCGGCGCGCTTAACAAGGGGCTCGACTCAGCAACGGGCGATTATATCGTCATCTTCGATGCTGACTTCGCCCCACATCCTGATTTTCTGTTGCGGACCATTCCTCACTTTCTGGATTCACCAGATTTAGGCCTTGTGCAGGCGCGCTGGGGCCATCTGAACGCCAGCGAGTCGCCGCTGACGGCGGCGCAGGCGTTAGCGTTGGACAAACATTTCGTCATGGAGCAGACAGTTCGCTTTCGGGCCGAGCTCTTCCCCAAGTTTAATGGCACCGCGGGCATCTGGCGGCGGGCCTGCCTGGAGGACGCCGGCGGCTGGCAGAGCGACACGGTGTGTGAGGACCTGTGTTTGAGCACAAGGGCCGTCCTGCGCGGGTGGCGGTTTCGCTACTTGCCAGACGTGGTAGCCCCGGCCGAGTTACCCGCCAGCATTACCGCCTACAAAAACCAACAGGCGCGCTGGGCAAAAGGCTCCACCCAGTGCCTCCTAAAGTTTGGCGCTGATATCAGCCGCAGTTCGCGGCACCGTCCCGTCGCCCGCCTTTACGCGCTGCTAACCATGGCGGCCTACAGCACGAGCATGTTGCTCATCGTTCTGTTATTGGCGCAAATTCCACTTGCGCTGTCAGACGTCCAGCTGCCTTCATCGCTGGCGCTACTCAGCATTGCCGGCGTTGGGCAGCCGCTTCTCTTTGTCTTGAGCCAGCACGCTCTATACCCTGACTGGAAACAACGGGTCAGACATTTGCCGTCGCTCCTGCTCATTGCCATTGGCCTTTCAGCAACGATCACGCGCGCCGTCGTACAGGCCGCCATTGGGAGGCGTCATGTATTTGTAAGGACCCCGAAGCGCGGGGCAGGGAGTCCGGGAATCACCTATCGCCTGCCATTCGACCGCATCGTTTTCGCCGAGCTCTTTCTGACACTCTACGCCGTCGCTGCTCTAGGCGTGGCGCTGTGGCAAGGGGCGGTGACCTCTCTCCCCTTTTTACTTAGTTGCGCCGCCGGATTCGGCATTGTGGCGCGTGCGACGCTAAAAGAGGCGACCGCCTAACATCTGCCACCCATTCTTGTAGAATTCCACCACTGTATAAAAAATTATCACACTAAGTCCATAAAAATTAACGAAATGCTTGACATTTGTAAATATTTCTTATAGAATGTCAGAAGACAGTTGATTTTTGTTAGGCCGGTGTGAGAATTAGCCATGATTCTGACGAAAACCTTAGACCCCATCCGCGTTGAGACGTTCAGTGAAGCGTTCAATACCGATACGCCAACCCTTAATCTTTACGCCGAGACGGCGAAAGTGCACATTGAAACACATCCATTTGAGCGTGTGGATGTCGAGGCGCGTCTACGCGACGTACAGCTTCGCGTCTGGCAGGAAGATGGTAATGTGCTAATGCACGCGGAAAATGAAGTCGTAGGGGAACGGGAGCCGCCGGTTCGTCCTAAAGCTGAGATAATCATAAAGGCGCCAACCGGTTGCGAAACGTATATACAGATAGTAACCGGCAGCCTGTCAATTCGTGATCTTTCTGCCGCGGTGCGTACCTACGTCATTACCGGACAAACAACGCTACAGAATCTCGACGGTCGTATTTCGGCCGAATGCGTGACCGGTAATATCGACTATACCGGGCGGCTGGTAGACGGCATGCACCGCTTCATGACGACCACGGGCGCCGTGCGCCTGGCGCTTAATGAACCGCCCAATGCGCGCGTGTATGCCTGGGCTACCACCGGACGCGTACAGTGTGATCTCGCGCTCAGTGAAAAGCGCCGTGGTGGATACCTAACGGGTGACCATCTCTATGGCGTCTCCGGTTCTGGCGAGGGGCGTGTCCTTGCCGAAGTGGTAACCGGCTCGATTTGCATTGGAACGGACGTGGGAACGATGACATAGAAATCGGATTTCTTGAAGAAACCCGATTTCTTGGAATGAGTGCACAGAACGAGTACTAAGGAACAATTCAGGAGAGCTCAATGAATCCGGTAATTGGTTTATGTCCCATCTGTCGGAGTAATCTGGAAGTGACGCGGCTTCATTGCCGCAACTGTGATACGACGCTGGAAGGTCACTTTGCACTGGGACGTCTCTACCATCTGAACAAGGAACAGTTGGAGTTTGTGGAAACGTTTATTCGCTGCGAAGGGAAGATCACGCGGGTGGAGCAGGAGATGGGTATGTCCTATCCCGCCGTGCGCGCCCGCTTGAACGATGTCATTCGCGCCCTGGGCTACGAGGTGGGTGAGACAGAGAAAGACTCGGTATCCGAGGACGAACGGCGGAACGTTTTGAAAGAGGTAGCCAGCGGAAATATGTCGGCTGAAGAGGCCGTCGAGTTGTTGCAAGGGTAGAGTGAACAAGAAATCAGAGGTACAGAACATGTCCAAAGAAAGATATGAAACGGGTAAAGCGCCCAGCGTGACTGTCGCCGAATGTGCGGGTGACATCGTCGTCAAAGGATGGTCCGAGAACGCCGTTTTCGTCAAAGGGCCGCATCAAGCCCAAACAAACGACGACGGCATTAAGATTCGTTCCACCGGTTCGATGAGTCTTGCCATGCCCAGCCAGGGTCAACTGGTGTTGCAGAGCATTTCCGGCGATGCTGTCCTAAGAGCCCTTGATTCACCGGCTAAGATCGAACAGGTGATGGGTGATCTGGCGCTAAAGAATCTTGCCAGCTTGAAGATTCAAGCTGTATATGGTGACGTTTCGGCGCGTAACATTGCCGAAGGTCTGTCCATCGAATCGGTGATGGGCGATCTTGCCGGACGTAATGTAAGTGATCTGTCCACTGGCACGGTGCACGGCGACCTCTCCGCACAATATGTGAACGGCGCCGTCATGGTCAATGACGCCATGGGCGATGTGAATTTGCACACGGTGAATGGGAACGTCACGCTGCGCAAGGTGCGGCGCGACGTAAACCTGAATAATTTGGGCGGTGTGCTGACGATTGATCTTGCCGAGGGCGATATTCGCCTTAAAGGCAGTCTGCCTGCCGGCAAGCATCACTGTCGGGCGAACGGGGATATCGTTCTGCGCTGGCCTATTAACGCGCCACTCAACCTTGTGGTGTCTGGCGGGTCAGTTCAGGATAAAATTGGTCTTCAAACCGTGACCGAAAAAGAAGATGCTTTCAGCGGACAGCTTGGTGACGGCGATACAACGTTGGTGTTAGAAGCCGGCGGACGCGTCATAATCAAGGAGATCGAGGATGCTGACTGGTCCTCCAAGTTTGGCGCTGAATTTGCCGGTATGGGCGCTGAGTTTGCCGATATCGGCGTTGAATTAGCCGGTCTTGGTGAACAGCTCAGTAGCGAGTTCACGGCCCACATGCAAGAATTGGGCGCGCGCATGGAAGCTAAGTTCGGTCATGATTTTGCACAAACAATGGCCGAAAAAGCAGCCAAACGAACTGAGCGCGCCGTCAAGCGTGCCATGCGTGAGGCTGAGCGCATGCGTACCCGCTCCGGCGCCTGGACGCAGCCGGCGCCGACCGCGCCACCGGCTAAGAAGAGCCGGCAAGTCTCGGCCGAGGAACAGATGAAGATCCTCAGTATGCTAGAAAAAGGAATTATTAGCGTCGAGGAAGCCGAGACCTTGCTGAAGGCGCTGGAAGAGTAATCAGATATGCGGGGCCGTTTGCGGCGGCCCCGGACAATTACGCATAGCATTGAAATAGAAATGGTTGCCGCACCGTTAAGTTATTCATCAGGACGCACAAGTGGGCCACGTCCCATCAACCTGAGGAAGGATATTCCGCAGGTGCTGGCGCTACTTAACCTGGTCTTTCGCACCTCCCGCGCCAGTGATGCCAACCACGTGTTGAACCGCATGAGTCTTGCTCAGCAGCCCTGGTTCATACTGCGACTGCGCCAATGGGTCGAAGGCACTGTGCCCGGCTACGTTTGGGAAGAATCAGGGTCCATTGTGGGCAATGTGTCGGTTCTAACAACTCGTATGAAAGGGCGGTTCTTGGTGGCAAACGTCGCCGTGCACCCGCGGTTTCGGCGACAGGGCATTGCGCGAAACCTGATGGAAACCGTCGTGCAACATGTAGGTGAGCGCGGCGGGCGGGAATTGTTTCTCCAGGTGCGTCAGGACAACGAGGCTGCCATTGGCCTCTACGAATCAATCGATTTTGAGCAGTTGGGAAGCATGACCAGCTGGTACTCGTCGTTCAGACAGTTCCGGCTGCTGCCGGTTCCCGTCAGTTCGCAAAGTCCCGATCACCACGGTGAATTCTTCATTCGCCCGCTGCGATCCGGAGAGTGGCGCGAGGCCTATGCGCTTGACACGACCGTCGTGCATCCGGACCTGAACTGGCCTGAGCCGCTGCCGGACGATCACTATCGCGGCAGCCTCTGGCGTTGGTTCAGCAACGTCGTCAATGCGCGACAGGCCGAAACCTGGGTTGCAGAAGCGGAAGACGGGCAATTGGCAGGGTTGGCGGCAATACAGAGTGAGTGGGGTCGCCTGCACACGTTATCGCTACGCGCGCTCCCCGAATGGCGCGGCGCCGTCGAACAGCCGTTACTGGCGAAGCTATTACGACGCCTCCAACATATGTACCGCCGCAATATTCGCATCGACCATCCGGCCGACGATGAGGTCGCCAATGAATTGCTGCGACGCGCCAACTTTGTGCCGCGCCGCACGCTGACCACGATGGCCCTGACTATCAGGTAACGTGAGTCGCTTGTAAGCTGGTAGAAAATTGCAGAGTTAATAAGAGGAAAACGATATGGCTACCACCGAAGAAAGACTTCAGATCTTGAAAATGATTGAAGAAGGGAAAATAAGCGCCGCGGAGGGCGCCGATTTGCTGCGAGCGTTGGACAAGAAAGATGCTGGGCCCGCGGCCGAACCGTTGCGCGGAGCCAGCCAGCCGCGCTGGTTTCGTGTGCGCATCACCGATACGGGCACCGGTAAGAATAAGGTCAATGTAAATATTCCCATGGGCCTGGTTCAGGTTGGGATGAAGATGGGCGCGCGCTTTGCCCCGGATATAGAAAGCGTGAATTACGAAGAGCTTATGGACTCTATCCGCATGGGGAAGCAAGGAAAAGTCATTGACATCACCGACGAAGATGATGGGGAGCGCATTGAAATCTTTGTGGAGTAAGCTATTCGCCTGGTGAACTGTCCCTATGCGCCCTATCCTTCAGCCGGTTTGTCCGCTGGCTTTCCGCGTCGTTCCAGCACCAGAAAGCGATAGGCGTACGGATTGCGGGCGTCCGCGTCATGCCTTTCCTCCCAGATCGTTTGCCACTCGCCCGGGGCAAGCTCCGGAAAGAACGTATCGCCCTCCAGCGAGGCATCGATTAGCGTGAGATAGATGCGGTCCGCCTGCGGCAGGAAGCGCCGGTAGATCTCGGCGCCGCCTGTAATCATAACTTCGGGTGCGGAGCCCGCCGCCGATAAAGCCTCTTGTGGAGAGTGCACGACGGTGCAGCCGGGAGCCTGATACTCTCTTTGACGGGTAATAACGATGTTTTGCCGGCCTGGAAGTGGTTTGCCGATCGTTTCGTAGGTCTTCCGCCCCATGATGATCGGTTTTCCCATTGTGCGTGCTTTGAAATACTTCATATCGTCCGGCAAGCGCCACGGCAGGTCGCCGCCGGCGCCAATGACCCGGTTACGATCCATGGCCAGAATCAAAGAAATGTTCATAAAAGGGGACCGGTCACACAGCAATCGGAGCGCGAATGTGGGGGTGGCTTTGGTAATTCTCCAGCCTAAAATCCTCGTAGCTGAACTCGAAAAGCGACCGCACATCCGGATTAACCCACATAGTCGGCAACGGATAGGGCGTTCGCTGTAGCTGTAGTCGCGCCTGGTCCAGATGGTTCAAATAGAGGTGCGCGTCACCAAAAGAGTGAACAAACTCTCCCGCCTCATAGCCCGTCACCTGCGCTACCATCATCGTCAAAAGTGCGTACGATGCGATATTAAAAGGCACGCCAAGGAAGATATCGGCGCTGCGCTGGTAGAGATGGCACGACAACTTGCCGTTGGCCACGTAGAATTGGAACAGAACGTGACACGGCGGCAAGGCCATACCGTCAATATCGGCCACGTTCCAGGCGTTTACGATATGCCGGCGTGAGTGTGGCGTCTCCCGCAGCTGCTGCACCACCCGTGAAATTTGATCCACGTGACCGCCGTCCGGTGTGGGCCAACAACGCCACTGGTAGCCGTATACGGGTCCTAGCTCGCCCTGTGCATCGGCCCATTCATCCCAGATGCTGACGCCGTTTTCCTTTAAGTAGGCGATGTTCGTCGATCCCTGCAAGAACCACAGCAGCTCGTGGATAATCGACCGCAGGTGTAATTTCTTGGTCGTAACGGCCGGAAAACCACGAGCCAGATCGAAACGCATCTGGTAGCCGAATATGCTGACGGTACCGGTGCCGGTGCGATCCTCCTTGCGAACGCCGTTTTCCAACGTGTGACGCATAAGGTCGAGATACTGTTTCACGCGCTATTATCCTCCCAGCTTGAGCGACTCTTCTATAAAGTAAGTATAGCGCCTGCCGCACCGCTAAGAAAGGGAAATAGTTATAATGTAGAAACAAATTTGCCCGCTGGGCACATTTGCATTAATCTGAACGTAACGAATCAACGCTGGAGTGTGAAGGGAACGTACTTGACCATGGAAGAAAAGATACCACCGCGCTTACAGGAAATCGTCGAAGATTTCCAGATTCTGCACGGAAGAGAGAAGTTAGAGTACCTGCTAGAATTCGCCGAGAACCTGCCGCCGCTGCCCGAGTGGTTGCAGGAAGAACGGGACCAGATGGAGCAAGTTCACGAGTGCATGACACCCGTGTTTGTCTTTGCCGAGCGCGACAATGGCAAAATCCAGTATCACTTTGACGTACCGCCGGAATCGCCCACCGTGCGAGGATATGCCGAAATATTGCGCACGGCGACCTCCGGTCTTACGCCCGACGAAGTTTTGTCCATTCCCCACGATTTCTACCTGGAAATGGGCATGAGCGACGTCCTCAGTCAAAAGCGGCTGAGTGGCCTGGGCGCCATCCTCAACTATCTAAAACAGATTGCTAGGCGAAAGCAACCTGCCAACAGTGAGTAAGGCGCAAATCACGCGCTGCACCACTGTTCCCCAAAAAGTGCGACGGAAGGCAAAATGAAAGCACAAACGATTTCAATCATCGGCCTGGGGCGGACGGGCGCCTCGATAGGTATGGCGCTCGCGGCATCAAACCTCAAAGTATCGATCATTGGTCATGATCGCGATGGCGATGCTGCCGATCAGGCGGAAAAAGCAGGCGCAATTGAGCGCAAACATTGGCGTCTGGTACAGGCTGCGTCTGACGGCGATATCGTTATTCTTGCCGTGCCTGACGAAGAACTCGAAAGCACGCTGCAGGCCATCGGCCAAGATGTAAAAGATCACGCGCTAATCCTCAACCTCTCCCATCTTAAGGGTCCGGCTCAGCGCTGGGCCGACGAGTATCTTGAGCGAGGCCATTATATTGGCGCCGCCGCCGTGCTTTCGGCCGGCGCGCTGGCGGACGGAACGCCGGGAGTAGCGGGCGCCAGAGCCGACCTGTTCCGGAACAGTATTCTATGTCTCATGCCCTCGCCAAAAGCCGATCCGCAGGCCGTCGAAACTGCCGTTAATCTGGGAACCGTGTTGGGCGCCAAGCCGTTCTTTCTCGATGCAGCCGAATATGACAACCTGATGCTAGGTGTAGAAACCATTCCGGGCCTTCTTGCTGCTGCCCTCTTTGGGGCGGTGACCGAAAGGAGCGGCTGGCGAGACATGCTTCGTTTTGCCAATCTGGCCTTCGCGCAGGCCACATTGCCACTACGCGAGGATGAGGCGCTTGCCATACGCGCCCTTAACGACCGGCAGGCGACATTGAATTGGCTGGACGACCTCATTGTCTCCTTGCAGAGTTTGCGCAGGCGGGTCGCCGAAGACGATTTCGAGCAGCTGGAGGCGTATCTGCAAAAACTGAGCATCGAGCGCGACCGCTGGCTCTTGGAGCGGCAAGAGAATCAATGGGATGAGACGCCACAACAGGATTTTGAGCCGCCCGGCTTTCTGACACAAATGCTGGGTCGGCGGGGCGGAGCAGACAATTAATGGCAGTTGAGCGGCAACCTTCGCCCCGGCGCGACGCGGCGTTGCGCGTGCTAATGGTTGCCCCAACGTCGTTCTTCAGCCACTATGGCGGGCACATACGCATCCTGGAAGAGACGCGCGCTCTCCAAGAACTCGGGCACCAGGTAACGATCACGACCTACTATAAAGGAAGCGACGCTCTTGGTCTGGATATTCGGCGCACGGCTGCGCTGCCCTGGCGCGCCGACTACGAAGTCGGTTCGTCGCGTCACAAACTGGCCTTTGACCTTTTTCTATTGCCCAAAGTACTGAAGGTCGGACGCAGCATGCGACCACATGTAGTCCACGGACACATGCACGAAGGCGCTCTGATCGGCGCCGCGTTGGCGCGCCTGCTACGCGTCCCCCTCGTCTTCGACTTTCAGGGAAGCCTGAGCGGTGAAATGCTCGATCACGGTTTTGTACGCGATGGCGGGCTCGCCTTTCGCTTTTGGCGCCGGTTGGAGGCGATGATTTGTCGCATGCCTCACGCAATCTTGACCAGCTCCGAAGAAGCCCGGCACTTCCTGATCCGTGACTTCGACGTCGCTCCGGAACGCATCGTCCCTTTACCCGATTGCGCCGACTTGGGTCACTTCTCCCCGCACCGTTTCTCAGACGAGGACAAGGCCGCCTGGCGCGAACATCTTGGCATTCCCCACGAACGGCCCGTCGTCGCCTATCTCGGACTACTGGCCGACTACCAGGGAACCGGGCATCTGCTACAGGCAGCCGCCAGATTAAAGGAACGGGGCCAAGAGGCGCACTTTTTGATCATGGGGTATCCTAACGTCGACTACTATCAGGCCATGGCGCGTCGTCTCGGGGTTGCCGATCGGGTGACGTTCACCGGACGCGTCGATTATCTGACCATGGCGCCTCGTTACCTTTCGCTGGGTGATGTTGCCGTCTCGCCCAAGATGTCCACAACCGAGGGCAGCGGCAAAGTGCTCAACTACATGGCAATGCGACAACCCGTCGTTGCCTACGACAGTCCAGTACATCGCGAGTATCTGGGCCAGTGGGGCGTTTACGTCCCCAGCGGCGACGTTGTAGGATTGGCGCAAGCACTAGCCGATATGCTAGAGGATAGGGGCCGTCGCTGTCGCCTCGGAAAGGGTCTGCAGCGTCGCGCGGCGCAGAAGTATAGCTGGACCATGGCGGCATCACGTATCGACGATCTGTACCGCCAATTGATTCAACAGAACTCTGTTAGAATCGGTGAATTGGTTTGACAGTTATTGAGGTAGCAGTATAATATATCGTTTGCAAACCTGCAGATTTTGTGGGGAGCAGATCACTTTGCTGAGGACTCATTGCAGCCGCATTGTGTCCTTTTTTTGGTGGAAGTTTACTTTCTGGGACCAGATGAGAGGATAAATGTCTGAACGCTATATTGAAAAGAAGACATACGCTCGTACGACGGATCCACTCGAATTACCCACCCTCATAGATGTTCAGTTGGAGTCCTTCGAGTCGTTTGTAACTGACGGACTTTCGGAGCTGTTTGAGGAAATCTCGCCGATTGAGAGTTTCAACGGCAACCTCAAACTGTATTTTCCGAGTGATTCGCCGGAAGTCGAAGGCTTTGGCCTGAAGTACTGGTTTGACGATCCAAAGTACACAGTTGAGGAGTGCGTCGAGCGGGACATGAGTTATGCAGCGCCGCTGCATGTTAAGGTCTTGCTGTATAGTACCGAGCTAGATCAGCCTATTGTCCAGGATATCTTCCTGGGCGACTTCCCAATTATGACCCCATCGGGCACCTTCATTATTAACGGAACCGAGCGCGTTGTTGTCAGCCAGTTGATTCGCTCACCAGGTGTTTACTTTGAAATAGAGGAGGAGCGCGCGACAGGCCGTCCACTTGCCAAGGCCAAACTTATTCCAGACCGCGGTGCGTGGATGGAATTTGAGTCGCGCAAGACTGACTATCTGACAGTCAAGTTCAATCGCAAGCGCACCATTCCTGTGACATTGTTCCTGCGCGCGCTTGCAGCCGTTGAAGATGGGCTGGGAAATGAATTACTTAAAGAAGGGACAGACGAGGAGATCCTCGCGCTCTTCGACGACATCGATACCAACGCCGAACATATTTACATTCAGGGCAGCATCGATCAGGAGCCCAATTGGGATCCTGACGAGGACCTCGCCGAACAGGCGCTAATCGAGTTCTATAAGCGCATGCGTCCCGGCGACCCGCCCACACTGGACAACGCGCGAGATTATCTGACGGAACAGCTTTACGATAGCCGTCGCTACGATCTGGCGCGCGTCGGTCGCTATAAACTCAGCAAGCGACTCAACTTGCAAGAATTTGTGCCAGAGGAACACCGTACGCTGTCTCAGTACGACATTGTGCACCTGGTGCGACGCATGGTCTTGATCAACAATGGTCAGGAAGGCCCTGACGACATTGATCACCTTGGCAACCGTCGTGTAAAGACGGTCGGTGAACTATTACAGGCCAAGCTTCGCGTCGGACTGCGTCGTATGGAACGCGTTGTTCGTGAGCGCATGTCGATTCGCGACAAAGACAACCTGACGCCGGTTTCTCTGATCAACATCAGACCCGTCGTTGCCGCCATCCGCGAATTCTTCGGCAGTTCACAGCTCAGCCAGTTCATGGAGCAGGCCAATCCCCTTGCCGAGCTAACACACAAGCGGACACTGTCGGCGCTGGGGCCTGGCGGCCTACGGCGTGAGCGCGCTGGCTTTGAAGTGCGCGACGTACATCACAGCCACTA
Source organism: uncultured Ardenticatenaceae bacterium (assembly GCA_964432035.1). GTDB lineage: Bacteria > Chloroflexota > Anaerolineae > Promineifilales > Promineifilaceae > JAAYYY01. The sequence continues at coordinate 6,853 of CAYSMQ010000045.1, read as the reverse complement.
CGGCCGTATCTGTCCCGTCGAGACGCCCGAAGGACCGAACATCGGTCTTATCGGCCGCCTGGCCACGTATGGGCGCGTGAACAAGTACGGGTTCATTGAAACGCCGTACCGTCGCGTGAGAAACACCATCGCCGCTGACGATGACTCGTTGGTGGGCCATGACGCCTTTGACGACATCACGCATCCGGATTCGGGCGAGGTGATCATTTCCGCGGGCGACACCATTGATGAGGACGCAGCAGAACAGATCAGCGAAGCGGGTATCGAGGAAGTTCGTGTTAAGCCCTTCCTAATCGACGAGATCGTTTACATGTCGGCCGACGAAGAAGATCATTACACGATTGCACAGGCCAACGCCATGCTTGACGAACGCGGTCAGTTTGTGGGCCGTCGTGTGTCCGCACGGCGTAATCAGGAATTCCAGATCGCCCCGGTACAGCGCATTGACTTTATGGACGTGGCGCCGCGGCAGATCGTCGGCGTCTCCGCCGCTCTCATCCCTTTCCTGGAGCACGATGACGCCAACCGTGCCCTGATGGGCTCGAACATGCAGCGTCAGGCAGTGCCCCTATTGAAACCGGATGTGCCCGTAGTTAGCACCGGCATGGAGCTTCAGGCAGCGCTAAACACCGGACAGGTGGTGTTGGCGCAGGCGCCTGGTGAAGTGCTGAGCGTCAACGGCGAGCGCATCGTGGTCATGGAAGAAGAGGGGCCGCGCACCTATACGCTTCGCAAGTACAATCGTTCTAACCAGAGCACGTGCATTGACCAACGTCCCATTGTCGTGAAGGGCCAGCGCATAGAGCGTGGCGATGTCCTCGCCGATAGCTCTTCCACGCAGTTTGGCGAATTAGCGTTGGGTCAAGACGTCGTCGTCGCTTTCCTTTCCTGGGAAGGCGGCAACTTTGAGGACGCCATTCTGGTAAGCGAGCGGTTGGTTCGTGAAGACACCTTCACGTCGGTGCACATCGAGAAGCACGAGCTGGAAGCGCGCGACACAAAGCTGGGACCGGAGGAAATCACCTACGACATCCCCAACGTTAGCGAAGAAGCGCTCAAAGATCTCGACGAGCGCGGCATCATCCGTGTCGGCGCCGACGTTAAAGAAAATGACATCCTGGTCGGTAAGATCACGCCTAAGGGTGAGAAAGAGCTGACGCCGGAAGAGAAATTGCTGCGCGCCATCTTTGGCGACAAGGCGCGCGAAGTTAAGGACTCAAGCTTGCGCCTGCCACACGGTGCTCGCGGTAAGGTCGTTGACGTGCAAGTGTTCGATCGCCAGCACGATCGCGATCTGCCCGCCGGCGTGGAGACAATGGTACGCGTTAGCGTTGCCCAGCGCCGCAAGATTTCTGAGGGCGACAAAATGGCCGGACGTCACGGGAACAAGGGCGTTATCTCCAAAGTCGTTCCCGTAGAGGACATGCCCTTCCTGGCAGACGGAACCCCCGTCGACATCATTCTTAGCCCGCTGGGTGTACCCGGTCGTATGAATATCGGTCAGGTGCTCGAAACCCATTTGGGCTGGGCCGCTCATCGCCTCGGATTCCGCGCCATCACCCCCGTCTTTGACGGCGCGAACGAAAGAGAAATCAGCGCCGAACTTGGCCGCGCCTGGCTGACCGATCAGGCCTGGCGAATCGCTGCCGACTGGGCCTGGGACTGGCTAGAGGAGATGGAGTACGACACAGAGACGCTGAAGGACGAAGACGAAGCGCGTCGCCTGTTTATCGTCTCCTGGCTGGGCGAAGAAGGTTATGACGAGCACGAGCTAGAGACCAGCAGAACCTACGCTCGTCGCTCCGTCGTTCGCGAGTGGTTGAAGTTGCGCGATTGGGATCCGGACGAAGTTTTCCCGGATGATACCGATGCGCTGAACAAGTCCGATTGGAAGCCCTATGACGAACGCGCCATCGAAGTATGTGTGCGCGAATGGTTTGCGCTGATGCTGGAGAGACACGGCGAGACGCTTGACGAAGAATTACACGTCGACGCACGTGACACAGATCTCGATGAGCTAATGGAGAAGGCGACTCAGCTGACCGTAGCTACCGGCGTTCCGGTGCCCATCGTGGGCAAAGAGAAGCTATATGACGGAAAGACAGGCGAAGCCTTCGACCAGACCGTCACCGTTGGTATTCTGCACATGATGAAGCTGGCGCATCTCATCGAAGATAAGGTTCACGCGCGCTCCACCGGTCCCTACTCCCTGGTTACGCAGCAGCCTCTGGGTGGTAAAGCCCAGTTCGGTGGGCAGCGCTTCGGGGAAATGGAAGTTTGGGCGCTAGAAGCCTACGGCGCCGCGCATACGTTGCAGGAAATGCTCACCGTGAAATCTGACGACACGCAAGGACGTGTGAAAACGTATGAGGCCATCGTCAAAGATGAGCCCATTGAGGAGCCTGGTGTTCCTGCATCGTTCCGCGTGCTCGTTAAAGAGTTACAGAGTTTGGGTCTGGCTGTCGAAGCGGTTACCGAAAAAGGGTCGATCATCCGCTTTGGTAAGGAAGACGATAAACGTAACAAGAAGTGGGTCGGTACTGGTTTGATGGATCTGGCGCATAGCCGGCGGTAGTAAGCTAGGCGCCAGGTGCTTTCAAGGTGCCCGGCGCCTTAGATGCAGTTTGACAAGACACCTAGATGTGTTAAAATAATTGTTCGTGCTTTGTGGATACGGTCGTAATTTAGGCCATATGATGTGGATTAAAAAGGCAATGCTTTAACGCTCAAGCTCACAAAAAAGCCCGTGCGAGGGCCTTTAGGGCGATAAAAGTCTGCGTCAGGCCTTTGTTACGAATTGCATAATTGAATTACTTCGAGGCCATCGAGTACATCCACTCCGATGGCCTCGATTGTCGAGTAGTGAAATTCATATTTTAGTTGAGCCAGCGGTTATTTCATTCGTTGGCTCGTAAGAAAAAAGAGTTGGGTATTAAATCCGAGGAGAGTGGTAAACGTGCCCACGATTAATCAGCTGGTCCGAAAAGGACGCAAGCCAAAGAAGAAGAAAACAACGGCGCCGGCCCTGCAGTGGACGTTCAACACCTTCAAGCAGCGCCGCAGCAAGCAGCCCAAGGGAGCGCCGCAGAAGCGCGGCGTTTGCACGCGCGTGGCGACCGCCACGCCCAAGAAGCCGAATTCGGCTCTGCGTAAGGTAGCCCGTGTGCGCCTGACCAACGGAATCGAAGTAACGGCGTACATCCCGGGCGAGGGTCACTCGCTACAGGACCACTCCGTGGTTCTGGTGCGCGGCGGCCGTGTCAAGGATCTGCCCGGTGTGCGTTATCACATCGTGCGTGGCGCTCTGGATGCGACCGGAGTGGATGACCGAAAACAGGGACGCTCCAAGTACGGAGCTAAGGCGCCCAGAGAATAAAGTAAACGCTGCGCCCCTGAGGCGCCACAGTGCGAACGGAGTAAATAGGAAATGCCAAGACGTTTTAGCCCGGAAAAAAGAGAAGTCGAGCCTGATCTGCGGTTTGGTAACAAGCGCGTGGCGATGTTCATCAATCGCCTGATGAAGGACGGTAAGAAGAGCACCGCGCGCACCATCCTCTATGATGCCTTTGAAATCATGGAAGATCGCATGAACCGGCCGGCGCTGGAGATTTTTGAGCAAGCTCTGGACAATGCGATGCCCAGGGTAGAGGTTCGACCGCGCCGCGTCGGCGGCTCCACCTACCAGGTTCCGGTTGAGGTGCCCCCGAATCGCCGAGTCTCCTTGGCTATGCGTTGGCTACTGTTTGCCGCGCGACGGCGCAGTGGTCGTTCTATGGCCGAGCGGCTCGCCGGCGAGCTCATGGACGCGGCAAACAATCAGGGTGCGGCCGTCAAGCGCAAAGATGATGCGCACCGCATGGCCGAGGCAAATCGCGCCTTCGCTCATTATAGATTCTAAGAATGACTAAGTATCCTCTTGAGAAAGTCCGCAATATTGGAATTATTGCGCATATTGACGCCGGTAAGACGACGACGACAGAACGCGTCTTATATTACACCGGCCGCATCCATCGTATGGGCGAGACGCACGAGGGCGCTGCGACCATGGACCACATGGTCCAGGAGCAGGAGCGGGGGATCACCATTACCGCCGCGGCAACGACGGCGTACTGGATGGACCACCAGATCAACATCATTGACACGCCCGGGCACATTGACTTCACCGCCGAGGTACAGCGCAGTCTGCGCGTTCTGGACGGCGGCGTCGTCGTGTTCGACGCGGTCGCCGGCGTAGAGCCGCAATCAGAGACCGTATGGCGTCAGGCTGACGAGTACGGCGTGCCGCGTATTTGTTTTGTCAATAAGATGGACCGCGTGGGCGCCAACTTTGTGCGCACCGTGGGTATGATTCGCGAACGCTTGAACGCCAATCCGGTCGCCATTCAGTTGCCAATTGGCAGTGAGTCAGACTTCGTCGGAATCGTAGACCTGCTCACGATGGAGGCCTTTGTCTGGGAGGACGACGACCTGGGCACGCGCCCACATGTTGTGGACATTCCTGAAGAGATGCGCGAAGAAGCCGAAGAGGCGCGCGGTATCATCATTGAACGCATCATCGAGACCGACGAAGAGCTCATGATGCGTTACCTGGAAGATGAAGAAATCAGCGTTGAGGAGCTCCGCGACGCGCTACGCGCCGCCACAGTTCGCGGCGAAGTTACGCCCGTCCTTTGTGGTAGCGCCCTGCGCAATAAGGGCGTACAGCGTGTATTGGATGCTGTCGTCTACTACTTACCATCTCCATTAGATGTTCCACCCATCAAAGGCGTAAATCCGGATACAGAGGAAGCAGAGACGCGCCCGGCGGACGACGATGCGCCCCTTTCGGCCCTGGTCTTCAAGATCGTTACCGATCCCTATGTGGGGCGGTTGGCTTTCTTTCGTGTTTACTCTGGTGTTCTGCGGCGTGGCGACACCGTGCTCAATGCGTCCAAGGATAAGAAAGAACGCATCGGTCGCATCCTTCGCATGCACGCGTCCCACCGCGAGGATCTAGACGAGGTGCACGCGGGAAATATCGCCGCAACGCTGGGCCTCAAGACGACATTCACGGGAGATACGCTATCAGACCAGGGTAATCCTATCTTGCTTGAGGCCATTGATTTCCCAGAGCCCGTCATCGCCATGGCCATCGAGCCCAAGACGAATCTCGATCAAGACAAGATGGGTGTGGCGCTGCGGGCGTTGGCCGAAGAGGATCCTACATTCGAGGTGCGCACGGACGATCAAACGGGCCAAACGCTCCTATATGGCATGGGCGAGCTACACCTTGAGGTGTTAATCGACCGCATGCTGCGCGAATTCAAAGTAGCCGCGACCATTGGCCGTCCGCGCGTGGCCTATCGCGAAACGATTTCGCGGCCTATCGAAGGCGTCGAGGGACGCTTCGTGCGCCAGACTGGCGGTCGTGGTCAGTATGGTCACGTTGTCCTCAACCTGGAACCGCTGGAGCCGGGCAGCGGTTACGAGTTTGAAGATGAAATCTATGGCGGCGCCATACCGAAAGAGTTTATTAAACCTGCACAAGAAGGCATCCGTGAGGCGATGGAAGCCGGTGTTCTTGCCGGATACCCACTGACCGACATAAGAGTTACCCTGGTCGATGGGTCGTATCACGAAGTCGATTCTTCGGAGATGGCATACAAGATTGCCGGTTCGATGGCACTCAAAGATGGCGTTCAGCGTGCCGGCCCCATTCTCCTGGAACCGATCATGGCCGTCGAAATCATTTCGCCCGAAGAGTATACGGGCGACATCATAGGCAACCTTTCCGCCCAGCGTGGAAACATCGAACGCATGGAAATGCGTAGCGATAACTTGCAGGCCATCGATGCCAAGGTGCCCCTGTCTGAGATGTTTGGATACGCGACACGTTTGCGGTCCATGACGCAGGGACGTGGCACCTTCACTATGGAACTGGATCATTACGCGCCGGTTTCTGAGAACCTGGCGGAAAAGTTGTTGAAAGGTAACGTTTAGACACCCTAAGCAAGAGAGATAGTTCGGAGGGTAAAACGAATTATGGGCAAAGAGAAATTTGTACGAGACAAGCCACACGTCAACATCGGGACGATCGGACACATCGACCATGGTAAGACGACGTTGACGGCAGCCATCACCAAGGTGCTGTCGATGAAAGGCTTTGCCGACTTTTCGGCATTCGACCAGATCGACGCCGCGCCAGAAGAGAAAGAGCGCGGCATCACCATCGCCATTTCGCACGTGGAATACCAGACGGAAACACGGCACTACGCGCACGTGGACTGCCCGGGACACCGTGACTACATCAAGAACATGATCACGGGCGCGGCGCAGATGGATGGCGCGATTCTGGTAGTGGCGGCGCCGGACGGACCGATGCCGCAGACGCGAGAGCACGTGCTCTTGGCGCGACAGGTGGAAGTGCCGGCGATGGTCGTCTTTCTGAACAAAGTGGACATGATGGACGACGAAGAGCTGTTGGAGCTGGTGGAGCTGGAGCTGCGCGAGCTGTTGGACAGCTACGAGTTCCCCGGCGACGAGACGCCGATCATTCGCGGCAGCGCGCTGCAGGCGTTGGAGAGCGAGAGCGAGGACATAGACGCGCCGGAGTACGCGCCGATATGGGAGCTGATGCGCGTGGTGGACGAGTACATTCCCACGCCGGAGCGGGAGACGGACAAGCCGTTCCTGATGCCGGTGGAAGACGTGTTCAGCATCAAGGGACGCGGCACGGTGGTCACCGGCCGTGTGGAGCGCGGCACGATGATGCCGGGCGCAGAAGTAGAGATTGTGGGTTTGCGCGACGACATTCGCAAAGTGGTGGTGACGTCGATGGAGATGTTCCACAAGACGCTGGACAAGGTGGAAGCGG
>CAYSMQ010000044.1:16471-18408 GCA_964432035.1 uncultured Ardenticatenaceae bacterium | reverse complement strand
CGGTTACACCCTCTGTATCCAGCACGCACTCAGCGATCTAACGATGTTCTGTCAGTACTGGCGTGCTGAATAGAGGGAGCGTATGCCTTAATAATCCCCTTCACAGGAACCTCAATGAGATATTTTTGGAATAATTATTTAGGAGGTGCCAGTTTTACGTGAAACGGGTGGCCAGTAACCATGACCCTTGCGACCGTGCCACGGTACAACGGCGACCTTCTCTTAGAGAGGGTAGGGTAGGTCGGTGGGGAAATACTATTTAATTAACGGAGGTAAGCGAAATGTCAATCAATCTAAAACCGATGGCCGACCGGGTGGTGGTGGAGCCTAAAGAGCAAGAAGAGACGACCAAGAGCGGCATCGTCCTGCCCGAAACGGCCAAAGAGAAGCCGCAAGAAGGAGAGGTGCTGGCGGTGGGACCGGGACGCCTTAACGACAAGGGCGTGCGGGAAGAGATGGAGGTGGCAGTGGGCGACAGCGTGCTGTTTGGCAAGTACAGCGGTACGGAATTCAAACACGACGGCCGCAAGTTACTGATTCTCAAAGAGAGTGATGTGCTGGCTATTATTGAAAAGTAAGTTCCGGTTAGGAGGAACGAAAGATGGCTAAACAGTTGGTTTTCGCAGAAGACGCACGCTTGAGACTAAAGAAAGGTATCGATACGCTGGCCAACGCCGTGGCCACAACGCTGGGCCCCAAGGGGCGCAACGTGGCCCTGGACAAGAGCTGGGGTGCGCCGACGATTACCCATGACGGCGTGACCGTAGCCAAAGAGATCGAATTGCAGGATCCCTTCGCCGACATGGGCGCTCAGCTGTTGAAGGAAGCGGCGACAAGGACAAACGACATCGCCGGCGATGGCACGACGACGGCGACGGTGCTGGCCCACGAAATGGTAAGCGAAGGCCTGAAAAATCTCGCCGCAGGCGCCAACCCCATGCAGCTCAAGCAGGGCATTCAGGAAGGTACGCGGGCGCTCTCCGAGCGCCTACGGGAGATGGCCATTAGCATCGACAGTCATGAAGAGATCGCCGCCGTGGCCTCTATCTCGGCCCAGGACGAGACAATTGGCGAGCTGATTGCCGAGGTCATGGACAAAGTGGGCAAGGACGGCGTCATCACGGTCGAGGAGTCGCGCGGCCTGGCCTTTGAGACCGAGTATGTCGAAGGCATGCAATTCGATCGCGGCTACATCAGCCCCTACTTCATCACCGATCGCGAGAGCATGGAGGCCGTGATTGAAGACGCCTATGTGCTGCTCTACGACAAGAAGATCAGCGCCGCCCAGGACATCGTGCCCGTTCTAGAAAAAATCATCCAGCGCGGCGACCGCAACTTGGTGGTCATCGCCGAAGATATCGACGGCGAGGCGTTGGCGACCCTGGTGCTCAACAGCCTGCGCGGCACAATCAACGCGCTTGCCGTGAAGGCGCCCGGCTTTGGCGACCGGCGCAAGGCCATGCTGCAAGACGTCGCCGTGGTCACCGGCGGGCAGGTCATCACCGAAGAGATGGGCCGCACGCTGGAGTCGACGAAGCTGTCCGATCTGGGCCGCGCTAAGAAGGTCATTGCCACCAAAGACGACACGACCATCGTCGAAGGGCAGGGGGATGCCGAGCAGATCGAGGGCCGCGTGGAGCAGATCAAGGTCGAAATCGAACGCACCGACTCCGACTACGACCGCGAGAAGTTGCAGGAGCGCCTGGCCAAATTGGCCGGCGGCGTGGCCATTGTTCGCGTGGGCGCCGCGACCGAGGTCGAGCTCAAAGAGAAGAAGCATCGCGTTGAAGACGCCTTGAGCGCAACGCGCGCGGCCGTGGAAGAAGGCATCGTGCCCGGCGGCGGCGTGGCCCTGCTCAATGCGCTTCCGGCCCTGGACGATGTGCAGGTGCCCGCCGGCGACCCCGAGACCGGCATCAGCATTCTGCGCCGCTCCC
>CAYSMQ010000044.1:0-16461 GCA_964432035.1 uncultured Ardenticatenaceae bacterium | reverse complement strand
ATGCGCCGTCTGGCAAACAACGCCGGTTACAAGGGCGACGTGATCGTGGAAGGCGTGCGCGACCGACAACAGGAACAGAACAATCCCAACGTTGGCTTCAACGTGCTCAGCGGCGAGTACGAGGACATGATTAAGGCCGGCGTCATCGATCCCGTAAAAGTCACGCGCGGCGCGCTAGAAAACGCTGCCAGCATCGCCGCCATGATTCTGTCCACAGACGCCCTGATCGCCGACAAGCCGGAGAAGAAAGACGGACAGCGCGGCAACGGGATGGGCGACATGGACGATATGGGCTTCTAGGCTCATTGACCTGACGCTAGCATGAACAAAAGCCTGGGACCATCCGGTTCCAGGCTTTTTCTTGTTTCTTCGTTGCAATTAACCGGCTTCAGTGCACAAGACGGTTCACGCAGCGGCGTCTTGAGGCTCTGCCATTCCCGGCACCCCACACAGCTCCAGGAAACGCGCCAGCGCCTCCACATCCCCCTCTACCTCGATGAGATCGCGCGCCGGCGGCTCGTGCGGATCGAGTTGGCCCAGCAACAACCCCATGTAGGTTTCCATGTCGGCGTGCAGGGTCATATCCGCCTCGCGCGTCTGGCCCTGCTGTACGTCGATTTCGCCATCCTCGATCTGCACCTGTAGCACTTCGCCGCCCACGTGCAGCACGTAGACCTCGTCCAGGCCCCGCGCCGCCTGCGCGTCGAAGAACGTCTTCAAGGTCAAGGCATAAGAACCAAGGTGCAAGAGCGTGTCATCCTCGTGCGCCTGCGGCACAAACTGGCTGCCCCATCTTCCCAGCTCCAGCAGCGATGGTTCCAACGCCTTTCCCAGCGGCGTCAGCTCATACACCGTCGATCCCGCCGGCGGCGGCAACACCCGTTGGCGGATAAGGCCGTGCTGCTCCAGGCTCTTTAGCCGTCCCGACAGCAAATTGGTACTGATGCCCGGAAGTCCATCCATCAAGTCCGTAAACCGTCTCGGTCCCGGCATCAGCTCGCGAATAATTAATAGCGTCCAGCGCTCGCCCACCATGTCCAGGGCATAAGCGAGTCCGCATAATTGGTGATAGCTCCTAGTTGTCATAAGACAAGAATACCCCACATTAAAGGAAAATTCAAATTAGAAACGTTGATTTGCACAAATATATAACGGGCGCTTGACTTTATGAAGCAAGTTCTATAAACTGTGTTTAGAACAAACGTGCTAAAGGAGGTACGCCTATGACACAAGTAAACACAGATAATGCGTTGCGACCCACATCCACAAAGAACCTCAGCGGTTACGGCGCTCCCAACATTCCCTGGACCCAGGTGTACGAGCGGCTCGCCGAGGGCTTCACCCAGGCGCCGGAAACGGGCGGTCCCAAGCGGCATACCCACTGGCTGGCCACCGTGCGCCCCGATGGCAGACCACACGTGATGCCTATCGGCGTCATCTGGGTAGACGGCGGCCTCTATTTCAACACTGGCCCTCGCACGCGCAAGGGTCGCAACCTGGCAAACAACCCCCAATGTGTGCTCACCGTTGCCGCCCACGACTTTGACCTGGTTATCGAAGGGCAAGCGCGCCGGATCACAGATGACGCGCTTCTGCATCGTGTCGCCGAGGTCTATGCAGAGGATGGCTGGGAAACCTCAGACGTGCGCGACGGCGCCCTCTACGCCGAATTCAGCGCCCCCAGCGCCGGCCCACCTCCCTGGTACGTCTATGAAATCACACCCGAAACCGTCTTCGCTCTGGGCACGGCCGAACCATATGGCGCAACTCGTTGGCAATTCTAAGACTCGTTCGGAGGTACAAAGATGGTAACCGCATTCGGTTTCGGCCGTACAGGAACATACAGCCAGACACGCTGGCGCTTTCAGTAAGTCACAATCGGAGACAAACATGTTACGTCAAGAGAAGAAACCCATCCGCCTAACGCAGCACAGCTCAAACGGCCGCAACGACGCCCTTATTTCGCAGCTGGGTGACGCCCTTAAGGGCACCGTCATTGGTCCCGGCGACGCGGACTACGACGACGCCCGCGCCGTCTTCGTCGGCGGCATCGATCGCCGTCCGGCTGCCGTCGTCCACGCCGCGGACGCCGAAGACGTCTCCCGCGTGGTAACCGTCGCGCGAGAGAGTGGGCTAGAACTTGCCGTGCGCAGCGGGGGACACAGTTCCGTGGGGCACAGCGCAAGTGAAGGCGGCATCGTGCTCGATCTGCGCAACCTGCGCGATCTGGACATCGACGTCGAGGGCCGTACCGTCTGGGCCGGCGCCGGTCTCACCGCCGCCGAATACACCGAAGCCGTGGGCGCTCATGGCCTGGCAACCGGCTTTGGGGACACCGGCGCCGTGGGCATCGCCGGCCTCACGCTCGGCGGCGGCGTCGGATTTCTAGCCCGCAAGTATGGCCTCACCATCGACGACCTGCTGGCGGTCGAAATCGTCACCGCCGACGGTCAATGCCGCTATGTCGACGCAAAATCGCACCCCAACCTGTTCTGGGCCCTTCGGGGCGGCGGCGGCAACTTCGGCGTCGTCACCCGCTTCAAGTTCCGCCTGCACCCCGTAGATACCATTGTCGGCGGCATGCTCTTCCTGCCCGCCACGCCCGAGACCATCGCCGGCTTCATCGCCGAGGCCGACGCCGCGCCTGACGAGCTAACCACCATCGCCAACATCATGCCCGCGCCGCCCATGCCCTTCCTGCCAGAGGAACACCACGGCTCCCTCGTCATTTTCGCCCTCATGTGCTACACGGGCGACACTGAAGCCGGCGAGCGCGCCCTGGCCCCCTTCCGCGCCCTTGCCGACCCGCTCGCCGATAGGGTGCGTCCCATGCGCTATCCCGATTTGTACGAGCCCCTGGATCCAGACTACCATCCCAAGGCGGTCGGGCGCACCATGTTCATCAACACTGTGGACCAGGACACGGCGCAAATCATCTACGACTACTTGCAGGCCACCGACGCGCCCATGCGCGTGGCGCAATTGCGCGTCCTGGGCGGCGTCGTCTCCCGCGTACCCGACGATGCCACCGCCTATGCCCACCGCCAGTCGCGCATCATGGTCAACCTGGCTACATTCTACGAAACGCCCCAGGAAAAGATTGCGCGCCAGTTGTGGTTGGACCAGTTTGCTGCCGACCTTGACCAGGGAGACCCTGGCGCCTACGTCAATTTCCTGACGGACGATGGGCCCGACAGCGTCCGCGCCGCATACCCGCAACCAACCCGGCAGCGCCTCGCCGCAATCAAGCGCCGCTACGATCCCACCAATCTCTTCCGCCGCAACTACAACATCGCTCCGGCGATGGAGGTGGTGAAAGCATCGCAGTTTTGAGATTGCGCTGGCAAGAAATCGGATGTCTCTGCGCTCTGGTCAAGTAAGAGGCTTTCCGAAAAGAGATCCGATTTCTCAGAGTATGCTCGAATATAAGACAAGGAGAATCTAAAGTGACTGAAACAAGCAGGAAGAAAAAAATCACCCCCTATCTCTGGTTTGACGACCAGGCAGAAGAGGCGGCGAACTTCTACATCTCCACCTTTGCCGCCGCCGGGAACCCGGCGCAAACGGTGCACGTCACGCGCTACAATGGCCCATCCGCCGAAGCCACCGGCATTCCCGAAGGCACGGTAATGACCGTCAACTTCCAACTCGCCGGGCTCGAAATCGCTGCTCTGAACGGCGGGCCCGAGTTCAATTTTACGCCCGCCGTCTCCTTCTTCGTCAGCTGCGAGAGCGAGGAAGAAATCAACGCGCTGTGGCAGGCGCTCTCCGAAGGCGGCGAAACGCGAATGCCCCTGGACACGTATCCCTTCAGCGATAAGTATGGCTGGTGCGACGATCGGTTCGGCGTCTCCTGGCAGCTCAACCTGGCGCCGGCTGCACAGAAAATCACGCCCTTCCTAACGTTCGTAGGAGACCAGTTTGGCAATGCCGAAGAGGCCATCAACTTCTATACCTCTCTCTTCGACAACGCCGAAATCGAGGCCATCGAGCGCTACGGCCCGGGCCAGAACGAGAACGAAGACGCCGTCGTGCACGCCCGCTTCTCCCTCTTTGGAGAACAGTTCATGGCTATGGAGAGCAGCCTGGAGCACGACTTCACCTTCACCGAAGCGACCTCCTTCCTGGTCGGCTGCAGGGACCAGGAGGAAGTAGACAAATACTGGGACGCCCTGACCGACGGCGGAGAAGAACAGCCCTGCGGCTGGCTCAAGGACCGCTACGGCGTCTCCTGGCAAATCGTGCCCACGGCACTGTTTGAGATGCTTTCCGACGAAGATGCCGCAAAAGCCCAACGCGTCACCGAAGCCATGCTACAGATGAAGAAAATCGACATCGCCACCCTGGAAGCCGCCTACAACAGTGAAGGCGCCCCAACAGCAGCGACCACACAACCTGCATAACCACCCACTTTTTCAGGCGCCGGCGCGTCCTTCGTGGCGTCCGTTTACAATGCTAAAGGCTACCCCCTAAGCGCATGAACGCCCCCGGGCGCGCCGGCGCACGCCATCAAACACGAGGAGCGAATCCCATGAAACAGCAAGGCCAAGAACGAGAACATGATTTCCCAAAGGGCATCGGACGCCCGGCGACGAATGCGCTGTTGGCAGCAGGCTATACGCGCCTTGAGGATCTAACCATGGTCAGAGAGGATGATATTAAGCAACTGCACGGTGTTGGTCCCAAAGCCATTAATGTCCTGCACGAGGCGCTCGCCGAGAAAGGGCTATCGTTTGCCGGTAACCAGTAGCGGTCATTCATCATACTAGGAGGTTTCGCATGCTATCCACAGCCATAAACTCACAGATTCGAGAGTTCTACGCCACTCCCGGCCCTTTTACCGAATCAGGTGCATATCGCGAAGAGATGAGTGAGCTACCACGCGAGGTCGGTAAACTCGCGCGCACGGTGAACGGCCTGGTCATCCATCGGTTTGTGGCACAGCAATTTTACGACCTGTCCATCCCTGACGAGCGCGAGCAGGAAACTCACATCCGCAAGGTAACAGACATGCTCGACGCCTTGCTGGACATCGATCCCCGTCCGCTGCGCGACGCGCGCCCTCCTGAGAAACGCCTTACCGGCATCTGCCGCAACTTCGGCGTGCTCACTGTGGCCCTGCTGCGCGCCCATGGCATTCCCGCCCGCTCGCGCTACGGCTTCGCCGGCTACTTCAATCCGCCCTATTACGAGGACCACCACGTTTGCGAGTACTGGAACGCGCAGGAAAAGCGCTGGATGCTGGTAGACGCGCAACTTCTGAGCGACGAGTGGCAAGAAAACCTGGGCTTCACCTTCGATCCCCTCGACGTTCCCCGTGACCAGTTCCTCGTCGCCGGCGATGCTTGGACACAGAGTCGCAAAGGTAAGCTGGATCCTTCGAAGGTCGGCACCTTCAACGGCGACCTGTACGGATTGTGGTTCATCGCCGGCGTCCTCGTCCGTGACGCTGCCGCGCTCAACAAAATGGAAATGCTACAGTGGGACGTGTGGGGCGCCCAGCCACAGCCGGGCCAGGAACTGAGCGCCGGTGAACTGGACTACTTTAACCGGCTGGCGACGATGACATTAAATCCCGGCAACGCATTTGAGGAGCTACGCCGGCACTACCAAAATGACGATCGACTACATGTTCCACAAACAGTGTTCAACGCCATAACCAACAAACCGGAGGCCATCAACATATGAGAAGCGTTATTGTACTTGAACATGTTTCCATTGATGGCGTCATACAATCCCCAGGCGGAGCAAACGAAGATACTAGCGGTGACTTCGCATATGGCGGGTGGATAGCGCCATATTCCGACGAGAGCCTTGGAACGCTCCTGAGAAGGCAGATGAACCTGCCGTTCGATCTGTTGTTAGGGCGCAAAACCTTTGAAATTTGGGAGCCGTACTGGCCCCGACATGCGGACGAATGGCCGGGCGTCAACACGGCCACCAAGTACATCGCCTCGAATACCAGAACTTCTAGCGAGTGGCAGCCGTCCGTGTTTTTAAACGGAGATACTGTGGAAAAAGTCGCCGAACTCAAGCAACAGCCAGGGCCGGATTTGCACGTCTGGGGGAGTGGCAACCTCATTCAGACACTCACCAAGCACGATTTGGTTGATGCCTTCTGGCTGATGATATATCCAGTAACGTTGGGCAGTGGAAAACGATTGTTTGCCGATGGCACGATCCCCGCGGCGTTCAAGGTAACGGAAAGCAAAGTCACCTCGAATGGCGTCATTGTCGTGAACTACGAGCGTGCAGGCGCAATCACAAGCGGAAATTGATGATCGCCTACGTATGCCACCGAAAGTTTTCAACGCCATAACCAATAAACAGAAAATAACCATCGACCACGTAATTAGCCACGGCAAGGCCTGCTCGGCCAACGGCGTTATCAGGGCCCGGGACGGCAGCAGCTACGTCTTCAACAATGTCTACCTCTTCAGCAGTCACGCCAAAGACGCGCCGATCAAAGAAATAACGTCCTATATCATCGAGGTAGATGACTAAGCCTATGAGAAAGTTGATTGTAACGGAATGGATTACCCTGGACGGCGTCTTCGACTCCGATGACGAGTATTTTGAGCAGTGGTTTCTGCCGTACCATAGCGACGAGCGCGCCCAACGAATCCAGGAAAACATCCTTGGCTGTGGCGCGCTATTGATGGGCAGAAAGACTTACGAATTCTTGGCGCCCTACTGGTCGTCGCTGCAGAATAATGAAATGGGCGTCGCCGATAAAATGAACAACGCGCCCAAGGTCGTCGTCGCCGGCTCACCGCTTTCTCGTCCATCCTATCGTTATGGGCAAGGGTAAACGCTTCTTTAACGGCAGTATGCCCTTTGCCAAGCTCAACCTTATTGAGTCAGAACAACTTCCGCTTGGCGTTGTTGCCCTTACCTATGAACCGGCGACGAGTGGAGAGTAGTATGAGAAAGTCAAAGCCAAGGGTGCTTCCATGAGTATGGATTACGAGAGACGCCCATCCGATTCTCCCTACGTCGAATGGGTCACCCGGGGCCAGACGCTGAGCGATGGCTCCGCGACGCGGCCCGCCGAATTCAACTGGCACCTTGTGCTCATCAAACGCCGCGGCAAGCGCCGCGCGCTCGTCGTCGGCCCCTGGACGGCGGCGGGCGTCTCCTCCTGGGGCGCGGACGCCGAAATCCTCTGGGTTCGTTTCAAGCTAGGTGTGTTCATGCCCCACCTACCGCCGCGCGACGTTCTCGATCAAGAAATCGACCTGCCCGCCGCCTCCGATGACGCCTTCTGGCTCAACGGAGCGGCGTGGCAATTCCCTGACTTCGAGAACGCAGAAACCTTTGTTGACAGGCTGGTCCGGGACGAACTGCTGGCGCGCGATGCGCTCGTCGACGCCGCCTTGCAGGAACCGCTGCCAGGCGTCCCGGCTCGCACCCTCCGCTATCGCTTCGCCCGCGCTACGGGCCTCACACAAAGCTACATCCATCAGGCCCGTCGCGCCCGCCGCGCCGCCAAGCTCCTAGAGCAAGGCCATTCCATCCTCGACACCGTCGCCGAAGCCGGCTACTACGACCAGCCTCATCTGACCCGCTCCCTGCAACGGTTCCTGGGCCACACGCCCGGCCAAATCACCGCGTCCAATACCGACAGCACCACATAACTTGCCGTTTCGTACAAGACAGCCCTTCCCGTGATTGGATATCATGAGTGTATAGCCTGTTTTACCCAGACAACATTATGAGGAGAGAATGACAATGCCCCAATACAATGAAACGGCCATGCCCACCATGAAACTCGAAGTCGTACCGCTGCCCGTCTCCGACGTCGATAGCGCCATCGAGTTTTACACTGAAAAGGTTGGCTTCAATCTGGATCATGACGTGCAGCCTGACGAAGGCGTGCGCGTTGTGCAACTAACGCCGCCCGGCTCCGCCTGTTCCCTCGTCATGGGAACCGGCATGGGCGAGATGTCAGAAATCCCTCCGGGCACAATCAAAGGCCTGCACCTCGTTGTAGAAGATGTTCAACAGGTGCGCGAGATGCTGCAAGCGCGCGGCGTCGAAACGAGCGACGTCGTCGAGTACCCCGACGGTATCAAATTCGTCTACTTCGGCGATCCCGACGGCAACTCCTGGGCTTTGCAGGAAATCCTCTCCAATCGCTAGGCACGCGACCGGGCAGCAAACTGACGACCTGACAGCGTCTTTACGACCTGTCAGGTTTCTGCCGGGAGCCAATTCCAGCGACCAGACAAATCCGGCGCCCCTACCGCACCTCACCTCAAAAACGAAAAAAGCCCCGGGTCCCGCTCCTGCCACAACACCACCGCCCGGCTCGCCCGCTCAATCATTGCCTCCATGATCGCCGCGCCACGCTCGGACTCGGGCTGCCACCGCGCAATGCCACACGTCGCCGTCGCAAACTTGCGCAGCAGCGCCCCGCCCAACTGTTTCTCAAAAGTCTTTACCTCCGGCGCCGTCCCCGCGAGCTTCTCAAATGCCTCCAGGTAACATGCAATTAACGCGTCAATCAGCTCCGGCTCTACCATCTCAAAGAGAAGCTCCACCACATTCAACGCTGCCGGCCCCTGCCATATGCGTGACCAATCCAATAGCACCGGCGCCGTCCCCTTCTCAAAGAGGATATTATCCAGGTGCAAGTCGCCGTGTAATAACGTCACCGGCGCATCGCCCAGCCGCTCATTAGCCACCGCCGGCGCGCGCTCCAACTCGGCCAACAACGCACGCGGCAATCCCTGCAACCGGTCGCCGAACCGCTCAATAAAGAGCGCCCGTCGCGAGGCAAACCACTCACTTTCCCGCTTCCATAAAGACACGTCGCTTAGCCAGGAGAGCTCGTCAAGCCGCGCGTGTTCCAACCACGTTGCGTGCAGCCCCGCCAGGCTACGCGCGATAGCCTCGGCGCGCGCCCGCTCCAAAGGCGCCAGAACGTCCCCCTGCACCACGTCCTGCAGATCCTCCAGCACCAGCACCGCCTGCTGCCTCTCCTCATCATACGCGCCATAGTAACACGCCGGAACCCGCGCACCGACGTCCGGGAAGGTCCCATAAAAAAGCTGCTCATCTTTTCCCGCCAAGCCGTCCGTGTCCCACAGCTTCACAACCGCCGATCTGAGCTTCCCCTCATCCCACCACCGGTAACGCCTGATGCGGCTGGCAAATCCGTACCCTTCTCCAATCCGTTCAGCCTGCAAACAGGCAAACGTCGCCCCCGGAAACGCCTCCGCCAAAGCCACACGCGGCCACTCGGCCGATTCGTTATCCATCATCCTCCCCAACCCCCAGCTCCCGCCACAAAAACGCAAAAATATCCGCCAACTCCTCAATCGACTTCGTCGTCGGCTTGCCCAGCCCGTGCCCTGCCTTCGTCTCTACCCGCAGCAGCACCGGGTTGCGCCCGCCCGCCGCCTGTAACGTTGCCGCCAGTTTCTTGCCATGCAGGGGCACCACGCGGTCATCTGTATCCGCCGTGGCGATCAGGATGGGAGGATAGTCCACGCCTTCGCGCACGTTGTGTAGCGGCGAATAGGCGTATAGAAAACGAAAATGCTCCGCATCCTCTTGCGCATTGCCATACTCCGGAATCCAATAACGACCCGCCGTGAAACGATGGTAGCGCAACATGTCCGCCACCGGCACCCGGCAAGCCACCGCGCCGAACAACTCCGGTCGCTGCAACATACAGGCCGCCGCCAGCAACCCGCCGTTGCTGCCGCCCATGATGCCCAACCGCTCCCGGCTGGTGTAGTCGTTATCAATTAGCCACTCCGCCGCGGCAATAAAATCGTCAAACACGTTCTGCTTCTTCTCCAACATGCCCGCCCGGTGCCACTCCTCCCCGTACTCATTGCCGCCGCGCAAATTGGCCACCGCCACCATCCCGCCCGCGTCCAGCAGCCACACCAGCCAGGAAACCGCAAACGTGGGCAACATGTTTACCGCAAATCCGCCGTATCCGTAAAGCACCGTAGGCCGCTTGCCATCCTGCGCTAAACCCTTCTTATGCACCAGGAACATGGGAACCTCGGTGCCATCGTCCGAGCGGTAGAACACCTGCTGTGTCTCATAAGCGGTTGCCTCAAACTCCAACTGCGCCGTAAACAACGGTTCCAGCTCGTCGCTCTCAAAATCGTAGCGAAAAATGCCCGGAGGGTAGAGGAACGACTGGAAGTGCAAGAATAGCTCCCGGTGCTGCCTGCGCCCGGTAATGTCGGCGATTGAACCCAAATCGGGTAGGGGGATCGTGCCCACCTGGGCGCCGTCTCTTTCGTATAGTATGACATTGTGTGCCGCGTGCGCCATGGTGACCACAACCAGCTTATTATTGACCATGGTCACCCGGTCGATCACGTCTTCGCTCTGCGGCACGATCTCCTCCCACGCGTCAGGCGCCGGGTTTGCCAGGTCAATGGCCATGACGCGCCCGCGCGGCGCGTTCAGGTCCGTGTGGAAGTAAAAGCGGTCACCCACGCTGCCGGCGAAATCATAGCGTGCTTCGCCTTCGTCCAACAGACGCACAAAACCACCCTCGTCGGCGTCCGGGGCGGGGGAGTCGCTATCCAGGGGCCGGTAGTAGATACGGTTACGCACATCGGTTCCATGCCATACGTGAAGCACCAGGACGCGACCATCATCCGTGATAAAAGGGTCGAAGGCCAGGTCTGGCGCGTCCGGTCGCGCGTACACCAGCACATCCTCTTCCTGCGCTGTACCCAACCTGTGCCAGTAAACGCGCTGGTGCGTGCTCGGCGGCGCGTCGGGCATACTTTCGGGGTCTGGATAGCGACTGTAGTAGAAACCGCTCTTGTCATGCTTCCAGGCCACGCTTGTGAACTTCACCCAACGTATCACTTCTTCGTACTCGTCGCCGCTCTCCACGTCCAAGATGTGAATCGTCTGCCAGTCACTGCCGCTCTCCGACAAGGAGTACGCCAGCAACGCGCCATCTTCGGAGGGCACGAAATTAATCAGCGCCACCGTGCCATCCGGGCTCAGCTCATTAGGGTCCACAAGCACCTTCGGCTCCTCGTCCAGCGACTCGCGATAGGTAAGCACCGGCTGATTCTGCAGCCCCTCGTTCTTCTGATAAAAATACCGCCCGCCACGCTGCCGCGGCGGCGTAAACTTTGGAAAGTCCCACAGCGCGCGCAGTCGCTGTTCAATGCCATCCCGCGCCGGCACAGAATCCAGATAGCTGCGCGTCAGTTCATTCTGCGCCGCCACCCACGCCTGCGTCTCCTCTGAATCCGCATCCTCCAGCCAGCGGTAGGGGTCTGCGACAAGGGTTCCGTGATAATCATCTTGTACGTCGCTCTTTGGTGTCTCAGGGTATTCCAGTGCGTTCATCAACGCGCCTCCTGTTCGGTTTCACTACTCGAGAATATTACGGCGGAATCGCATGTTGGTCGAACGTTGCAGCATCGATCCCCTTTAACTCCCATGACATTCATAACCGTGATCAATGTCATTCATCACTACTCCACTCGACGCCCGCAACTTACTATCTAATATTGAGATGTTGACGTTAGCAAGCGAAACAGCGCGAGCAGAGGCAACGCAAAATGAGTGACGAACAACCGATTCGCGTCATGATTGTCGACGACCACGCCGTTGTGCGTAGCGGCCTTGGCGCTTTTCTCACCGCCTTCGACGACCTCGAATTGGTAGCCGAAGCGGGCAGCGGGCAGGAAGCCTTGCTGCATTGCACGC
Source organism: uncultured Ardenticatenaceae bacterium (assembly GCA_964432035.1). Lineage (GTDB taxonomy): Bacteria > Chloroflexota > Anaerolineae > Promineifilales > Promineifilaceae > JAAYYY01. The sequence goes on along the minus strand of CAYSMQ010000044.1, from coordinate 4,755 downwards.
AAATGGACATCGACGTCGTTCTCATGGACCTCGTCATGCCCGAAATGGACGGCGCCTCGGCCACTGAGGCCATCCGCCAGCAATGCCCCGGTGTCCAGGTCATCGCCCTCACCAGCTTCAAGGAAGAAGATCTGGTGCAAGGCGCGCTGCAGGCGGGCGCCATCAGCTACTTGCTCAAAAATGTCAGCGCCCGCGAGCTTGCCGACGCCATTCGCGCCGCCCACGACGGGCGTCCCACCCTGGCCCCCGAAGCCACCGCCGCGCTCATTCACGTGGCAACCAAACCCAAAGAGACAGACTACGATCTGACCCCGCGCGAGCAAGAAGTCCTGGCCCTCATGACCGAAGGGCTCAGCAATCCTGAAATCGCCGAAAGACTCGTGGTCAGCCGCTCCACCGTCAAGTTCCACGTCAGCAGCGTGCTCTCCAAGCTGGGCGTCGGCGGGCGTACCGAAGCGGTGGCCCTCGCGCTGCAAAACAACCTGGTCACCTGACCAGCCCCCGTTCTCCCCAACTGACCACCAGAACTCTCCTCAGTTGCACGATGTGCCTGAGGAGCCTTTCCCGTATGTTACAGGTATGAAGCGACGTGATGAATCACCCTTGTTGGGGAAAGGAACGCCATGAGCAGCATGACACTGGCTCCCTGGGAGCAGCGCCTCTTTGCGCTCGCCGGTTTCGGCAGTGATGGCTGGGCGCCATCGGTCGCCAATTTACACCCGGAACCCGACGCCCTCTCTTGCGCTGCCCAACTGCAGGATGCTTATGCCCACTGCGCCGCGCTCACTGCCCGGCACAGCCGCTCCTTCCACCTGGCAGCCCGCCTGCTACCTGCCGCCAAACGCCCCGCCATGCACGCCCTCTACGCCTTCTGCCGCGTCAGCGACGACATTGTCGATTGCAGCGGAGCGAGCGCGGCTCAAAAGCTTTCGACCTGGCAGGCGACTACGATGGCTGCCTCTCCTCCTACTACCGAGCCTGTAGCGCTGGCCTGGGCCCACACGCGCCGTCGCTACGCCATCCCCCAACGCTACGCCCTGCAGCTGCTCGAAGGCGTCGGCCGCGACCTCGTTCAAACACGCTACGACACCTTCGAAGAGCTGGCGACCTACGCCTACGGTGTGGCTTCCACCGTCGGTCTCATGAGCATGCATATTACCGGTTTCAGCAGCGTCCAGGCCATCCCCTACGCCGTCAGACTCGGCGTCGCCCTGCAGCTAACCAACATTCTGCGCGACGTCGGCGAAGACTGGCGCGCCGGGCGCCTCTACCTGCCACGCCAGGAACTGGCCACCTTCGACCTGCGCGAGAGCGACATCGCCGCCGGGACCATCGATACTCGCTGGCGCGGATTCATGCGCTTCCAGATAGCGCGCAACCGCAGCCTGTACCGCGAAGCCTGGCCCGGCATCGCTCTACTCAGCAAGGACGGACGGCTGGCGATTGCCGCTGCCGCCCGCCTCTACGCTGCCATTCTCGACGACATCGAAGCCCACGACTACGACGTTTTCAGCCGCCGCGCCCACGTGCGCCGCCCGCGCAGGCTTCTCGAGCTGGCCCGCGCCTGGCGTCAGGTCCAAACCCTATCACGCGAGGAAAAGCGCCATGGAACAGGTTGACTTCATTCTCGCCGGCGGCGGCGTAGCCGGGCTCAGTCTGGCCTACCAGCTCTTGCAGAGCCCCTTTGCCGGCAAGCGCATCCTGGTCATAGACCGCTCTTTCACCGAGCGTGGCAACCACGCCCTCAGCTTCTGGACTGACCAACCTACACCCTACGAACCAATCGTGGCCTGCACCTGGAACCAGCTCAAAGTCGCCGGGCCAACCTTCTCCCGCCAGGAGTCGCTCGGGGGCACGCGCTACCAGACGATTCGCGCCCTCGACTTCTACGACTTCGTCTACGATGCCCTGGACGCCGCGCCCAACGCCACACGCCTGCAAGGAACGATCACGCGCATCGAAGACGGCGCCGACGGCGCCACGGTATGGCTCGGCGACCGCGCCTACCACGCCGCCTGGGTCTTCGACAGCCGCTTCAACCGCCGCCAATTCCAACCTGAGCCAGACGCTGTTTGTCTCTGGCAACAATTCGAAGGCTGGGAGATTACCACGCCCAGTGACCGCTTTGACCCGCAGGTCGCCACCCTGATGGACCTACGTGCGCCCAGGCAAATGACCGCGCCTGCCGATTGGCGCTTTTTCTATGTGCTACCCTACACTACCCGTCGCGCCCTGGTAGAGCTGGTCACCCTGGATGGCAAAGGCGCGACCGACGCCTTACCGGCGTACATCGAACAGATCCTGAACATTGACGACTACCGGCTCATTAGTCGTGAAGCGGGCGCCACACCACTGACCGACCACCCGTTTCCCCGCCGCCTGGGCCAACGTGTCATGGCCATTGGCGCCCCTGGCGGGCGCATCAAACCGTCTACCGGCTATGGCTTCCGGCGCATTCAAGCCGACGCCCAGGCCATCTGCCACTCCCTAGACACAAAGGGCCACCCTTTCGCCGTTCCTGCCTCCCCGCGCTTCTTCCGCTTCTGCGACCACCTCATGCTGCAGAACCTGGCGCGACGCGGCGACTGGGCGCTGCCCCTATTTTCAACACTATTACAACACAACCCGCTACAACGCGTACTCCACTTTCTCGACGAAACGGCTTCGCCGTTGGAATGCGCTGCCCTCTCGGCGACGCTGTTGCCGCGGGTCCTATCGCTGGCTCTCGCCGGCTCTACACGCGCAAACTGGGCAGCAATAAACATCACACATGGATAAGACGATGCGCATTGTATTGGCAGATGATCAGGTCAGCGTGCGTTCCGCGCTACGCTTATTACTAGAAGAAGAACCGGGGCTAAACGTTGTGGCCGAAGCGGCCGACGCCACGGGGCTGTTGCTCGCGGTGGCCGATAAGGCGCCCGACGTCGTGCTCTTGGATTGGGAACTGCCTGGCCTGCCGACCACTCAGCTCCTGCGACTATTACGTTTTGAACACCCCGCGTTAAAAATCATTGCCCTCAGCGGCCGCCCCGAATCAACCCTGGCCGCCCGCGAGGCCGATATACAAGGATTTGTGAGCAAAAATGAACCGGCGCAACACGTTCTCTCCAGCGTGCGCGCTCTGATGTGAAGAGAGGTAACTATCCCATGGACCCCGATACCCTGTTCCTGTTAGCCACACACGCTCTAAAAATCTTTCCACCCGTCGTCTGGCTCATCGCCATATTCGTCTCCGCACTGTGGCTCTTCGTCGTCACCCGCGTCTGGAGCCGGCAGCATCACAGCGCGCCTAGCACCTGACAGCGTCTCTGCCGGGCAGAAAAGCGCAATTCTTGAGGTAAACAGGCCTGCACTTGACCGCATGATTTCGCTCAAACAGACCGTCCTCGTCGCCACACCGATCATCCTCCTTGCGACCACCTACCTCGCCTTCCAGCAGTTCGTCGCCCTGCTAGGCCCGCGGCTTGGCTATCTCGGCGGCTTCCTCTTCTACTGGATCGTCTGGTGCATCCTGCTACCCTGGTGGATCCTGGGCTCTGGCGGTCTGCAAGATCTCTTTCGTCCAATCGGCCTTCGTCTCGGCAATCCCGCCTGGCTCGGCGCTCTCTTCCTCGTCATCCCGCTCCTGCTTGGCTATGGCTACGCGTTCCCCCGCGCCATTGGGCAAGCCACCACAACCATCATCCTCCTCTCCGCCCTCATCGCCCTTGTCAACGGTACACTGGAAGAGATCCTTTGGCGCGGCGTCTACCTCGCAGCCTTTCCCGACAACTGGTTTCTCGGCTACATTTATCCCGCAATTGGCTTCGGCGTCTGGCACCTCGCGCCCCAATCCATCTTTCCCAACAGTGCCCCCGGCGGCAATTGGTCCCTGGTCGTCGTCGCCGTCCTCGTCGGCCTCCTGTGGGGCTGGGTCGCGCGCCAGACCGGCTCCATCTTTTGGGTCACCATCTCCCACATTCTCTTCGATTTCTCCGGACTGGGAGCGAGAATTTATTTCCGATGAACGATGAAAAAGAAGGCAGTCAAATGAAACTTCGAAAATGGATCGTCCGCGGTGTGTTGGCTCTGCTGGCCCTCATCGTTATTCTGATCGTCGCCTCCGCCCTCATCAACCTTACCCTACCCACGGAATCCACCGTCGCCGATCGCCTCGGCGACGACGAAAAAGCACATGTGGCAGAATTCTTCCACGTGCGCCAGGAGCTGGGGGACGCCGCCTGGTCCGGCTGGGGCTCGACAGAGACGCCCGTCGTCGTCTACAACGAATCCTACGCCTTCCTCGTCGGCTACCCAGAGCCCGATCCGCCTGCAGGCTGGCTAAAAGTGGCCCAGGACGATCCCAGCGGCGGGCCCTGGCAACCGGTTCCCGACGACACGTTCAACGGCGCCCCCTACTACCGCCAGCCTCTGCCCCCAAACGGTGAAACGCCCCAGGCCTTCACTGTGAAAGTCGGCGACCACTGGGCCGCCAGCTTACTCACGCGCGAATGGATGGAAATCAGCTTCGCCAACCAGTTCCGCCAAGAACTGCCCGCCTTTGTCCACCCCATCTTTCCCTATCCACTGCTCACCGATCTCTTTCTACGCGGCAGCGATGGTTACATTACGGCCTTGGCCCACGAATCATTCCACGCCTACCAGGGAATCGTGGCCCCGCAACGCCTGGCTGCTGCCGAGACCGACGTTCTAGTCAACGAAGCCAATTATCCCTGGTCTGACGACGCCTTCATCGCAGCCTGGCAAACGGAA
>CAYSMQ010000043.1:0-18475 GCA_964432035.1 uncultured Ardenticatenaceae bacterium | reverse complement strand
TGCCAACGCCCAATCACAGATTAAGCAGATTCTGATTCTCGCCGGCGTCGACACCGTCATGAAACTCTATCCCAACGTCGTTGGCGCAACCGCCAGCTACTTTCCCGGCCCTATGACTGACGAGTAAAGAAGTCGGATGTCTTTCCCAAAACGCTATACAGAGACATCCGCTTTCTCGAGACATTGACATGGAGAAAAGAAAGGTAGCCCTCGTCATCGGCGCGGGCAGCGTGAAATGCGCGGCGGCGCTCGGCGCCCTGCGCGTTCTACAAGAAGAAAAAATCTCAATCGACCTCGTCGTCGGCGGCTCCGGCGGCGCTCTCTACGCTGCCGCCATCGCCCTCGGCTGGACCCCGGAAACGACCGCGACGCTCACCCGCCGCTACTGGACCCCTGAATTAACCCGACGGCGCAACAACCGCGCCCAGCTACAGGCGCTCTTGCCCGGGCGCTTCCGGTTCGATGGCCGTTTTGGCCTGCGCGACGACGCGCCGCTGCGCCGCCGGCTGGAAGAGTTGTTCGGCGCCCGCACCTTTGCCCAAACAGAGATTCCACTTTTCATCACCGCCACCGACTTCCTGACCGGCGAGCAAGTCATCCTACGCCACGGCCCGCTCAACGCCGCCCTCCGCGCCAGCATGGCCATTCCCTTCGTATTTGCCCCCTGGCCCGTGGACGGGCGTCTGCTTGCCGACGGCTACCTGTCCGATCCGCTTCCCGGCAACGTCGCCGCCCAGGAAGGCGCCGATGTCATTATCGCCATCGGCTTCGAATCACCGCGCCAGCAGAAAATTAATTCTCCCCTGCGCCATGCCTTGCAGTTGAGCAGCATCATGACCAACAGCATGTTCAGGTCGCGTGTTGCCTTCCAAACGGTGACTCACCACGCCGAGACCTTGCTGCTAACGCCGCAGTTGCGGCGGCGCATCGACCCCTTCGACGGCGAACAAGCACCCGCCATCATCGCCGCCGGCGAAGAAGCCATGACCGCGCAACTGCCTTCTCTCAAGGCGACTCTAAATAGTGACTCGACGGCTCTAAGCGTCCGCGCGGCGCAGAAGCGCGCGCTCGACGGCGCCCCAGGAGAATGACGGCATGAACCGGCAATCTTCCCACCCCCGCGTGGCCCTCGTCATCGGCTCCGGTGGTCTCAAATGCGCCGCCGCGCTCGGCGTGTGGCAGGTGCTGCGAGAGGCCGGCGTTGACGTGGAAATGACCGTCGGCTGTAGCGGCGGCAGCCTCTACGCCACCGCGCTGGCGCTGGGCTACGACCAGCAAGAAGCCAGCGCGATGACGCAACAGCTATGGACCGCCGACGTGGCCCAACGGCGACACTGGCCCTCCATCCGCCGCGCGCTCCTTCCGCGCCTATTTGGCTTCGACGCCGCGCGCTTCGGCCTTCTCGACGACCGTCTCATTATGGCCCGGCTGGACAGCGTCCTCGGCGACGCCACCTTTGCCCAGACCAAAATACCCCTCTATATGGCCGCGACTGATTTGCATAGCGGCGAAGCGGTCACCATTGGCAGCGGGCGCCTGGTCGATGGCATTCGCGCCAGCATCGCCATCCCCTTCATCTTCGCCCCCTGGCAGGTCAACGGCCGCGTGCTCGTCGACGGCGCCGCCACAAACCCCATCCCTGTAGACGTCGCCATCCGCGAAGGGGCGCAGTTGATTATTGCCGTCGGCTTCGCCAATCCCTTCCAGACCGGCGTCGCCTCTGTGGCGCAATACGCCACCCAGGTGACCCAACTGCACATGATAAATCTACAAAAGGCGAACTTCGCCTTTCACCAGGTCGCCCACCACGCGGACGTGCTGTCCGTCATGGTGACCTTTGACGAAGATATCGGCCTGACCGATACGCACAAGATCCCGCAGATCGTCGCCGCCGGCGAAAAAGCAGCGCGAGAACAGCTACCTCTCTCGGTTCTCGATGACCTGCTCGCGCCCAGACCGGCGATACGCTCAAGTCAAAACGGAGGAAGACCGATGAGAACTGAAAATATGCAACCGGGCGATACGCCCTCACAACAAGAACAGGAAATCGAAGAAACGGCCATTTCCCCCGCTGCCGCCAACGGCCTGCTGCTAACCGTCCACCACTCCGGACAGCCTGATCAGACCCTGGCCATTGATCGCGACGATTTCATCGTCGGCCGCAGCCCGGACGCCCACCTTTCGCTCCCCAACCTGCGCTTCGTATCCGCCCGCCATTTCGCCATCCGGCACACAGAGCAGGGCGCCGTCATCGTCGATCTGAACAGCAGCAACGGCACGCGCCTGAACAATCGCGGTCTATCGCCCAACGTCCCCACGCCGCTACACGACGGCGACATCATCCGCATCGGCGAAGAACGCTTCGGCGTCTCTGTGGGTTTCACATTTCGCGACCCGACCGAACCGCACGCGCCGGTGGATGGCTTTGGCTCGAGCATTTCGACCACCCAACTCCTCAAAGTCGAGCAGCTGACTATCGGCCGTGCGCCGGACTGCGACATCGTGCTCGACAGCCCGACCGTATCCCGCGTTCACGCCTATGTGGAACGCTTCGGCGAGGGCGAGCACCTCATTCGCGTCGCCGAAGGCGCGGCTACGATTTGGGTCAATGACGCCCCCACCAAGCAATCGCGCCTGAGCGCGGGCGACCGCGTACAGATCGGCCCGCACCTCTTCACCTTTGACGGCAAAGCGCTGACCCAATTCGACAGCCAGGGCTTTCGTCTCGACGTCGTCGGCCTGCACAAAGAGGTTAAGACAAAAAACGGGCCGCTGCGCATCCTTGACGACGTCAGCATGACCGTCATGCCGCGCGAATTCGTGGCCCTCGTCGGCGGCAGCGGCGCGGGAAAAAGTACCCTGCTCGACGCGCTCAACGGCTTCCGTCCCGCCCAGGGGCAGGTGCTCGTCAACGGCCGCGATCTCTATGCCAACTACGACAGTTTCCGGCAGCAACTCGGCTACGTGCCCCAACACGATATCCTGCCCACCACGCTCAGGGTCGAAGAGGCGCTGCATTTCGCCGCGCGCCTTCGCCTGCCCGCCGACGTCGGCGCAGAGGAGCGCCAGGAACGCATCGCCGAGGCCCTAGAAACCGTAGACATGAACGGCGAGCGCATTCGTAACACGCGCATCGACAAGCTCTCCGGCGGACAACGCAAGCGCGTCAGCATCGCCGCCGAGCTAATCGCCGATCCCAAGATCTTCTTCCTCGACGAACCCAGCTCCGGCCTCGACCCAGGCCTGGAAAAGAAGCTGATGTACACCTTGCGCAAGATGGCCGACGAGGGACGCACCATCGTCCTCATCACCCATGCCACCGCCAACATCGTGCAGGTCGACCACGTCGGCCTGCTCTCCCAGGGCCGCCTCGTCTACTTTGGACCGCCGCGTGAAGCGCAGGAATTCTTCGTCGTCGATGAGTTTGCCGACATCTACGAGAAGATTGAACACAACGGCGTCGAGTGGCGACAGACGTTTACCCAGGGCAAGCCCGCGGCCTACCAGAAATATGTCGTCGAGCGGCAACGGAGACGGCCGGCCACGCCTGCCGGCGAACAAGCCGCGGTTCCTTCGCGCCTCTCGCCCGCCGGCTTATTGCGCCAGCTACTCACCCTTTCACAGCGCATGTTCCGCCTCACACTCCGCGATCCCATTGCCCTCTTTGTCTCCCTTCTGGTAATGCCCTTTGTAGGCCTCTTGCAGGGAGCGGCAGCCCAGTCCCACGAGTTAATCGGCGACCCGGCTATATTGCAAAACGCGGCGCTCGCGGCCGAAAACCTCACATCCAACTACTTGCCGGCGACTACCGCTCAGGCCTTCGCTTTCGGCATGGCCAATCTCGCCTTCCTCGTCGGCGCCTTCGGCGGTTCCCAGGAGTTGCTGAAGGAACGCTCCGTCTATTTGCGCGAACGCATGATTAACCTGCAATTGTTGCCCTATCTGGGTAGCAAATTTCTGATGTTTGGCCTTTTCGCCCTGGCCCAGGTCGCCCTTTATCTGTTGGTCCTATCTCTTCAGGTGGACCTGCCCTCCGATGGCGTGCTTTTCAAAGGATTCCTCGAACTACTCATCACGCTGTGGATCACAGTTATGGTCGGCGTGGCCACCGGCCTATTGATCTCCGCCATCTCTTCCCATTCCACCATGGCTGTTTACCTGGTGCTCGTCGTCGTCTTCTTCCAGTACATCTTCGGCGGCGCCATTCACAACCTGCGCGACAAGCCTATCGAATTCCAGTCCTACATCGCCAGCACACGCTGGGCCACCCTTGCCATGGGCACAAGCGTTGGTATCCTGGAACAGGCAGAAGCAACTATCGTTTGCGGCAACGAGCTGGAACTGGACGCCGCCAATGTCGTCGTCGATCCCACAACCGGCGCCCTCGACCCCGATTCGCTGTCACTGCGTGAGACAGACCGTCCCGCCTGCAGCAACCGCGCCGTGCCCGCTGACGAACTCTTCTTGCCATACGGCGATTCCATTGGCGACCTGCTACGCTTCTGGGGCGCGCAGGCCTTGCTCGGCCTTGCCTTCGCCCTGGGTACGGTGCTACTCGTCAGGCGACTCGATCGCATTTAGTAGTAAGACCTGACATGTTTCGGAAACATGTCAAGTCTCTCAACCGGAGACACTCATGGACCTTACAGGCCGACATCTTGGCAAATACGAACTACTGGAGCGCGTGGGCCGCGGAGGCATGGCCTACGTCTATAAGGCCTACCAGCCCACCATCGACCGCCACGTCGCTATCAAAGTGCTACACAGCCACCTGGCAGAAGACGACCAGTTCCTGGAACGTTTCAAACGGGAAGCAAAAGGCCTGGGCAGTTTGCGCCATCCGCACATCGTCAGCGTCATCGATTTCGACATGGACGATGGCTGGTACTACATGGTCATGGACTTCATTGAAGGCGAAACACTGGAAGCCATGCTCAAGCGGCGCGGCCAACTACCAGTCGACGAGGCCCTACAACTCACGGCCCAGCTCGCCGGCGCCCTGGACTATGCCCACCGCCACGGCCGAATCCACCGTGACATCAAGCCCAGCAACGTCATGTTTCTCGACGAGCAGCAGCAGCACGCCGTCATCACCGACTTCGGCCTGACGCGACTCCTGGACAACGCCACCATTACCATCAGCGGCACCGTTGCCGGCACACCCGCCTACATGAGCCCCGAGGCGGCGCAAGGCGAGCGCGTCGACGCCCGCGCAGACATCTACAGCCTGGGCGTCATCCTCTACGAAATGGTCACCGGGCAACGGCCCTACGGTGGCGAAACGCCGCTTTCCATAATTATGAAGCTGGTGCTGGAACCCCTGCCGCCCGCTTTGTCCCTCAATCCAGACCTGCCGCCCGCCGTGGACGATATTATTAAGACGGCTACTGCCAAAGACCCTGACGAGCGCTACCAGACCGCGGCAGAATTCCAGCAGGCGCTGCAAGAGCAGACGAGCGAGGAGCTTCCGCTCGTGGAGAGCACGCAACCCGTTCGGCCGGACGCCGGCCCTGTCCCCTCCACATCAACAACGTCCGCCGGCGATGGCGAGCAAAAAACAGAAATACTGTCGCCCCCGACAGAGGCACAGGACGAGGAGACACCACCCGCCGAGCCCGCGCCCACGCAGGTCGCCCCCAATCAACCGCAATCAGACGCAGACGCGCCGGCGGCGCAATCTCGCTCGCTGCCCAAGCCGCTCCTCGCCGCGGGTATTCTACTCGCCATGGTCCTCGCCATGTTCGTCCTGTTCAACCAGTTTGCAAGCGACGCCCCAGGCGGCGACGCCGAAACGCCGGAAGCGACCGCAGCCGTCGTCGCCGGCGAGGAAACGGCCCCGCCTGTAGAGGCAGGCGCTCCTACAGAAGCAGGCGACGCAACAGAGGCGCCCGCGCCTGTGGAGACGACTGCGCCAACCGAAGCGGTGGTTACGCCCCAACCGGCCGGATTCATGCGCTTCGCCGAACCGGACGAGAACAATCTTAGAGAGTATACACTCTCCCTGGAGGATGTTCCCGCGGCAACAGACGGCTTTACTTACCAGTTGTGGTTCGACTTTGCCGGTCGGCAAGCGCCCCAAAACGTAGCCGAGATAACCGTCGAAGATAACCGCGTCAACTACAGCGACATCCTTGTGCAAAATCTGGCGGCGGACCTCACCAGCGTGCGCGTCAGCCTGGAACCCGAATTTGATGACGACCCCACTATTTCCTCCGACGTCGTCTACACCGGGACGGTGCAGTCCGGCGCCGGATTAGCCGAAATCGAAATGTTCGCCGCCGAAGGCAATTGACGCCTCCTGATAACAGGGTTACGATGTCTGTGCAAACCCGGGTTTGCACAAGCAGATGAAGCCATATGCCGCAATCAAACACCGCCGAGTTAGAGACGATTCTGCGCCAGCAAGAAAGCCTGCGCGCCATCATCGAATCGATCAGCAGCGAGCTAGAATTACGCCCCTTGCTCACCCGCATCGTGCAGCACGCCTGCGAGCTGCTGCAAGCCGATCGCGGCACCATCGGCCTCGTCGACGAAGAATGCGACCTGGTGCGCACCGAAGCCGTCTATAAAATGCCCCCCAGCGAGCTAGGTGCCGAAATGCCGCCCGGCGTTGGGCTCGCCGGCAAGGTCTACGCCTCCCAGGAACCCCTCATCCTCAATCGTTACGGCGAACTTAACGATCCGCTGCAACCCGAACTGATTCAGGACGCTGTCATTGGCATCCCTATCTTCTGGCACGGTCGCATGATCGGCTTCTTCGGCATCGGCGCCGAACCCCCGCGCCGCTTCGGGCAGCAAGACGTCGAACTGCTCAACCAGCTGGCGCGCCATGCCGCCATCGCCATCGAGAACGCCCGCCTTTTCGCCGCCGAAAAACGACGCGCCGCGCGCCAGGCCACGCTCAACCGCATCGGCAAGCTCATCGCCGCCACCCTGGACCTCGACGATCTGCTACAAACGGCCGTCACTGCCATCGACGACGAACTCTGCTACGGCAACATCGCCGTCCTCCTCGTCGACCGCGAAAATCCCGACGAGTTGGTGCTGACGGCGCGCAGCGGCATCTACGCCGACAACATCAAAGGCCCCTACCGTCAATCGGTCGAGGAAGGCATCATCGGCGCCGCCGCCCGCTCTCGCCGACCCGTCTTCGTTGCCGACGTGCGCCAGGATCCCCGCTACCTTCCCATCCCCGGCGCCGAGGACATCCGCTCCGAACTGGCCTTGCCGCTTGTTGCCGGTAACCGCTTGCTGGGCGTGCTCAATGTAGAGACGACGCAACCCATCGACCGCGATGAAGCCGCCGATCTGGAACTCGTCGCCGACCAGCTGGGCGTCGCCATCGCCAACGCCCGCTACTTCGACCAGCTGCAACGCAACCTCGCCGAAACACAACTCCTCTACGAAACCAGCCGCCGCATGACCAACGCCTTCGACGTCGACGACGTCATCGAAGCCTACCTCCAACACGTCGCCGTGCGCGGCCGTTACGTCTGCACCGTGGCCCTTTATGAATTCGACGAATTCGGCGAACGCACCGCCGTTCTCGTGCGCGGCATCTGGTCGCCGGACGATGGCCTGCGCCTGGTGCGCCGGCGCCTGCCCTACACGCGCGACGCAATCGATCCTCTCCTGGACCAGGGTCAGACGGTCCTAATTTCCGATGTACAGACCGATCCCCGCGCCAGTTCCGAGCTGCGGCGACTACAGGAGGAATCAGGACGTTCGGCCTTGGCCTTCATCCCCCTCATCGTGCGCCGCACGCGCATTGGCGTCGTTATTCTAAGCTACCAGTCCGTCTACCAATGGAAAGAAAGCGACCTGTGGCCCTACCAGGTGACTGCCGCCCAACTGGCGACAGCCATCGATACCCGGCGCCAGCAGCTGCTCCTCGTTCAGGGCAGCCAGGAAGTCGCCGTGCTGCGCGAGCGGCAGCGGTTGGCCCGCGACCTGCACGATTCGGTCACGCAACTCATCTTCAGCATGACCCTGGTCGCGCAATCCGTGGCCCCCGCCTGGCGTCGCGATCCGGACGAAGGAGAGCAACGCGTTAACCGCATGCTTGAACTCAGCCAGAGCGCCTTGGCCGAAATGCGCGCGTTACTGGCCGAGCTTCGCTCCTCAGACCCCCCGCCGCCGCTGCCCACTAAGTCGGGTGTGACGTTGGCGGGCATTACCAGGCTGCAACGCGACGGTCTGGTCTCGGCGCTCGGCAAGCACATCGAATCGCTGAAGCTGCAGCGCCCGACCATCGCCCTCGACGCCGAGGCCTACCAACCACAGGCGGTAGAAACCGAAGTCGCCCTCTTCCGCATCGCCCAGGAGGCGCTCAATAACACCGTCAAGCACGCCTCCGCGGGACACGTAGACATTCACCTGGCGACGCGTGATGGTGAAGTTCAGCTCCAGGTCAAAGATGATGGGGTGGGGTTTGAGCAAAAGAACACAAACAATCGTTCCTCCCGCGGGCTTGGCCTGCGCACCATGCGCGAGCGCGCCCAGGCCCTTTCTGGTCGGCTGCAGATTCATTCCACGCCGGGCCAAGGAACGACCGTCGAAGCCCGTTTGCCGTTAACCAAGGGAGAAACAGAATGAGCACACCGGTAAGAGTGATGATCGTCGACGACCATGCCATTGTTCGCGAGGGCCTGACCATGCTCCTCAGCGAAGAACCTGACATCGACGTCGTCGGAGAAGCCCGCGACGGCGTTGAGGCACTAACAAGAATCAGCCATTTACAGCCCGACGTGGTCCTCATGGATCTGGTCATGCCCAACAAAGATGGCATTGCCGCCACGACCGAGATCCGCCAGGACTACCCGGACTGCCAGGTACTCGTGCTCACCAGCTTCGCCGAGGACCAGCGCGTGCCCGACGCCATCCAGGCCGGCGCCGTGGGCTACCTGCTCAAAGACGTGCTCAAGGCCGACCTACTGCGCGCCATTCACGCCGCCGCGCGTGGGGAACCGACCCTGCACCCTGAGGCCCAGCGCCAGCTCATGCAACAAGTCGCCGCGCCAGACCCGCCCAACCTGCTCGACACCCTTACAGACCGCGAAATGGACGTCCTGCGCCTCATCTCTCAGGGCAACAGCAACAAAGAAATCGCCGCCACCCTGCACCTGGCCGAAGGCACCGTCAAAGGCTACGTCAGCACCATCCTCAGCAAGCTCCAGGTCGCCGACCGCACCCAGGCCGCCTTGTACGCGGTCAAGCATGGGGTCGAATAAGAAGATACGAACAAATCGTCATGTGGAGCGCGAGCATCTTGCTCTCCGGAAGCCGACAAGATGTCGGCGCTCCGTTTTCCGTCAAGTCGTTCGTAAACCCGTCGATTAAAGCCTCAGCGCTCTAAAGAACAACCTGGCCCCCTGGTCACCTGACCAGCCCAAAACCCCCTTCCTGGGTAACGAATTCCTCCCCAACCGCAGGTTAACCTCCCACTGCGCTTGCACTACACTGAAAGTGAACAAGTGAAAAAGGAGGTATCCTGTGACTGCGAAAGAGTACACCTTAGATACCGGTCAGACCTCCGGCGGCATTTTCGCCGAACTCCGCTGGCATCCACAGCGCGACACCGTAGTAGCCCTGCTTTCTTACCTGCTCGTCGTTGCCGCCCTCTTCATCGCCTTCCAGGTCTTTACCACCGAGCACGTCGCCGCCAACTTCATCACTTTCGGCCCGATCACCCTCGCCGGCCTGGGTCTGGCTCTGCCCCTGTTCTACACCGTTCACGTGCGCCATCGTCCTCTCTCCGACCTAGGCCTCACCACCTACCGGCTCCTACCCAGCCTGGCTCTCAGTCTGATCCTCGGCTGGGACACCTATCGCAACACCCTCGCTACACTCGACGTAGCCTGGACGCGCGCCGTCGTTCCCCTCGTGGTCATGGTCATCGCCGTGGGTCTTTTCGAAGCCGTCTTCTTCCGCGGCTGGCTGCAGCTTCGTTTTGAAGCCGCCTTTGGCATGGTGCCCGGCCTCTTGCTCGGCGCCCTCTGCTACAGCCTCTATCACATTGGCTACGGTATGGAACCCCAGGAACTGTTAACCCTCTTTTTCCTCGGCGTCACCTTCGGCGCCATGTTCCGCCTCACCAAGAACCTGTTCGTTCTGTGGCCCTTTTACACCCCGGTGGGCGGCCTTTTCACCAATCTGAGTGAAGGACTTACCATGCCCTTCGAGGCCACCTATGGATTCCTGATTACCCTCGCCCTCATGTTGAGCATCATGATCCTGGCACAGCGCCTGTATCGGCGTCGTGTCCAGGAGGAGACGTCACAATGACCGCTACCATCTGGAGTTATTTCGCCTGGATAGTTGCCGCCAGCTTGCTGGGATTTGGCATCAGCGCCATCTTTGCCGGACGGTTCAAGCTTTCACGCCGCCTGTTTCTCATTCCCTACGTCGCCCTGACCGCTCTCTTTCTCTATGCTTTCCTGCGCTGGAGCGGTCTCAATCCCCGCGCGTTGCTCGCCGATAACTGGCTCGCCGGCATGGTTGCCGGCATCCTCGTCGGCGCCTTCCTTGTCATTAACGTGCGCTCACAACCGCAATCACGGCAAACGACAGGACAGGAATTTGTCCTGGACTTAACCTGGCTGGGCCTTGTCTACGGCGCCATCGACGCGCTCTTCCTCAACATCATGCCCGTCCTGGCCATGTGGCAAGCCTTATCCGCTGCCGCATGGCCCACATCGTGGGTCACAAACATCGCCGGCGGTCTCCTGGCCCTGGCCGCTAGCCTCTTCGTCACCCTCACTTACCACCTCGGCTATCCAGAATTTCGCAACCGCAGCGTTAGTCTTGTGCTACTCGGCAACGCGCTGATCACGCTGGCTTTTCTACTGAGCGCCAACCCCCTCGGCGCCCTGGTAAGCCACACGCTTATGCACCTGGCCGCAGTCATTCAAGGCCCCGAAACGACCGTTCAGCTACCGCCACACCTGGCTTCACGCTAAAAGGAGTTAGAGATGTCTACACGCCAACGAACATGGGCCATCCTCATCGCCGCCCTCATCTTCATACTTCTGGCCTTCAACTTCCTCAACTTCCGTGCCGCCCAGAGCGCCACCGAGGTCAATCATACCCTTTCCACCTACCGCACCGGCCAGACGCTGCCCGACAGCATGGCCCCCGGCTTCACCCTCAACTACGCCATCCGCGGCGAGCAAGCCACAGTCGAAGCGCTGACCGAGGAGCTGCAGGACGAACTAGAAGCGCAACCCAACGTTGGTACCGCGACGCCTCTAGCCCTCGACCGCGCCCAAACCCGAGGCGCGCCGCTCCTCCTCGTCGACCTCACCTCCGACCGCCTGTGGACGCCTCTCTACGCCCGCGCCACGCTCACCGCGCAAATCTACTACGCCTACGACGGCGACGTCCCCTGGCCTCTGGACGAACCTCTAGTCTTCGACATCTCACCCGCCGTCAAGGCCGACGGCGAATTCACCGTCACAGACCGCACCATGGGCCTCATCTCCAAACCCGCCTACCATCAACACCTGGCCCAGAGCCTGGCAACAGACGTCGCCGCCGCCCTACAAAACGACGTCTTCACTCGCCCAGCCGGCATTCCTCAATAATTGTGCGTGTCCGACATTATTGCATAACCACACAGTGGTGGCGCATGGCGATGCGCCACCACTGTAAGTTTAGTTGTAAGCCGCGCTGCTTACACTGCACAGTGCAGGGTACTCCGCAAAGGATTCCCCGAAAAGTCGCGTTTTAATTACGTTCCAAACGCTATTGTCTACATCATGGAAAAGCCATCTAAAATACCTAATAAACGCTTTCCACAACTATCTCGGCTTCTTAGATCCGGGACATTTCCTGCTATTCTACTCCTTCTCCTCCTACTTGCTGCGGTTCCGTCCGCCGCTGCCCAGGACGGCGTCGAAGAGTTAGTGCGCATCGAGAATGAAGTTAAGCTCAAGGTTCCCTTCCAGCAGACAGATGAAGTTTGGCAGTGGTTACAGGTCCGCTATGGGGACGCCGGCTGGCTCGACCGCGATGGGCACGAATTCCGCGCCCAATTTGGCGACGAAAACTTTACCGACATCTACTTCGATACTGCCAACCTCGACATGCTCGCCGAACAAAGCGGTATCCGCCATCGCTCGCGCCAGATTGTTTCCGGTCCCGCCGTCGCCAAAGACGACAGGCACCTGCTTCAGATCAAGATGAACCGCGCCGACGACCCCAACGGCGTTTCCCGCTCTGAGATTAAGTTCGACGCCGGTTATGTTGAGCTGCGCCCCAAAAGCGATGACGACGTGCATCCCATGATCGGCCTCGTGCAACGGAACCAGCGCGAGGAAATGAAATCTGTATTCCGCGCCCTGGGCCTTGATCCCTACGCCATGCGCCCCATTCTCACCCTGGAGCAGAACCGCAAGCGCGTCTATATCAACGACCAATTCGGCGCATTCGCCACCTTGACCCTTGATCTTGTTTCCACCACCAGTTGGGGAACGGATTTGCGGTGGACGGAGATAGAGTTGGAATTGAATGAAATTCGCTATACGGAGGCGGATGCGGAGACGCGGTTGTGGATGGAGGGCGTTACGCTGGCGATTCAGGATGATCTTCTGCGGGAGTTTCCGGGAATTGAGCAAGACCAGACGCCGAAGTACAACACGAGTTTTGATCGCATTGAGGCGGCGACGTGGATTCCGTTGCCGCTGGTCATTGAGCTTGGGCTGACGCTGGATGATATTGTTGCGGTCGAAGCGACGGTGGCGCTGGCTTTGTTGGGCCTGCTGGTTTTCGCAGGCGGGCGTGTATGGCAACGACTACAGAGCGCCGGACAAAAAACGCAAGCACCATCACCTCTGGGCGAATCTGTGTAGGGCATCTGCTGTGAGGGGTG
Organism: uncultured Ardenticatenaceae bacterium; assembly: GCA_964432035.1. GTDB lineage: Bacteria > Chloroflexota > Anaerolineae > Promineifilales > Promineifilaceae > JAAYYY01. The sequence continues at coordinate 5,607 of CAYSMQ010000043.1, read as the reverse complement.
GGAGCCCCAATCTGGTTGTGAAAGGCCGGCACGTCATTCGGCCGGCACTGGTCACCTGACCAGCCCCATAACTCGCCAGCTCCCCGGTGCGCCTGGCGAGTTGTTCATGTAAGATCCTCCCGAACGTAGCCACGAGTTCCCTGGGCCGTAAAAGGCCGCCGCGGCTACCAATTAACGGAGAATCTACATGAACGATCTCGTCATTCAAACGGACAATCTTAGTAAGCACTATGGCGACGTCATCGCCCTCGACGGCCTGGACCTCGCCGTGCCGCGCAACTCCATCTTCGGCTTTCTGGGCCCCAACGGCGCGGGCAAGACGACGACCATGAAGCTGCTCCTGGGCCTGGCCGAACCGACCGCGGGGAGCGGTTCCATCTTCGGGCACGACATCATTCACGATAACCTGGCCATCCGCGCCCGGGTCGGCTACCTGCCACAACAGCCCACCTTCTACGGCGAAATGACGGCGCGCGAAACCCTGCGCTTCACCGCCGGCTTTTTCTATAAGGGCCCCCGGCCCCTCGTCGAGGAACGGATCGACGAAACGCTGGGGCTCGTCGGTCTGCAAGGCAAAGCCGACCGGCCCGTGGGCGCCTTTTCCGGCGGCGAGCGCCAACGGCTGGGCATCGCCCAGGCCCAAATCAATTACCCGGACCTCCTGATCCTGGACGAGCCGGCCGCGGCTCTGGATCCGCTGGGCCGCCGCGACGTGCTGGCCATCATGGAACGCCTGCGCAAATACACCACCGTCTTCTACTCAACCCACATCCTGGATGACGTGCAGCAGGTCAGCGACACGGTGGCCATTCTCAACAACGGCCGCCTGGTCACCCAAGGTCCCATCGAGTCTCTCCTTTCCGGCGGCGGAACGGTCTACACCGTGCGTCTCAAAGGCGACACGCAGCCGACCTTCCGCCTACTGGAAGCGCAACCGTGGATTTCGCACATTGACACGACTCACGAGGACGGCGTCGCCGAATGGCAGGTGGCTGTGCATGATGAAACCGCCGCCGAGCGCCAGCTGTTCCGTCTTCTGGCGCGCGACGAATCTGTGTTCGTCACCGAATACCGCCGCAAGACCTACGAGCTGGAAGAAGTGTTTATGAACCTGGTAGAAGGAGAAAGCCAATGACGGCAAACGCAACCCTGGAAAGAGTGACCGGCCAATCATGGACTCGCGGCCTGGCCCCGCTCCTACGCCGCGAAAACCGAAAATGGTGGGGCACGCGTCGCTGGCTCGTGCAGGCCATCTTGTGGACCGTGCTCATCGACGGCCTGCTCGTCGTGGCGCTCTACGTGCTACCGGCGATGACGGCCGCCGACGGCGCGGCCCTCAGCCGCGAAGAGGCCTATGAGGCCGGGCGGCAGATGTTCTTTGGGCTGGGCCTGCTGGCGCTCTCCACCGGCGCCATCGTCCTGCTGCAGGATACAGTTATCGAAGAGAAGGCGTCGGGCACGGCGGAGTGGGTCCTTTCCAAGCCCGCCTCGCGTACGGCCTATATTGTGGCCAAATTGCTGCCCAACCTGTTGGGCATGGCCGTGACCATGCTTCTCGTTCCCGGCGTCATCGGCTATTTTATCTTCCGCGCCTTCGGCGCCGATTTCACCGTGGGCCAGTTCCTGACGTCCAGCGCCATCGTGGCCCTGCACCTGCTCTTCTACGTCACGCTCACCCTTATGCTCGGCGTGCTCTTCGACACGCGCCCGCCGCTGCTGGGCATTGCGCTAGGCTCTCTTTTCGGCGGCTCGCTGGTACCCATCGCCTCCATCGTGCAGTTCACGCCCTGGAAACTGGCGGACCTGGTCGTTTTGCCCGTCATGGGCCAACCCCTGCCGCCCATTGCCACAACCATGTTGCTGAGCACGGCTGTGTGGAGCGTGGTTCTCATTGCGGTGGCCATCTGGCACTTCAACCGGCAGGAGTTTTGAATCGACGGCGGACCGCAGACGACGGACGGCAAACCATAGAGTGCGCCAGAAGTCGCGATTAGTGGGATTGTCGAGCTTTAATGTTGGGATTTAGGGGGAATTAAAGGCTATAGCGACCGGGGCATAGATATGTTACACTACTATCGCTCCCCGCCCAGAGGGGGTCCCGTAGCGCCCGCTATGAGGGCCCCCTCACTTTTATTATCTCGCTAAGGCGCGCCACCCCCTCCTCAATCCGCTCCTCTCCATAATACGTAAAACACAACCGCGCATAGTTTGAACAACCGCCTGTCGCCGAGAAGTTGGGGCCGGGCTGGTAAGCCACGCCATGTTCTTCGGCCTCAGAAAACAGTTCCCGTGCATCCAGGCCATCGGGCAAGCGCACCCAGAAGAAGAAGCCACCCTGCGGCGATCGATAGCGCACGCGGGAGCCCAGGTGCGTCTGCAGCGCCTGGTCCATGACCGCCGCCCGCCGCGCGTAGACTTCCTTTAGCTCTGCGATGTGCGGCGCCAGACGGTCCTCCTCCAACACCGCGCGCACCACGTGCGATGTGAACGGATTCAACCCGCCGCCGCTGTCCAGCAAGCCACTGCTCGTCAGCGTGCGCAGCAGAGACGGCGCGGCCTGAATCCAGCCCAGCCGTAGGCCGGGCGCCAGAATCTTGGAAAAAGAACCCAGCGACAGCACCCGCTCGCTCCCGGCATAGTGGGCCAGAGGGCGGGGTGGGGCAGGGCCGTAATTCAACAGGTGATACACCTCATCGGCCACGACAAAGAAGTCATATTCCCGCGCCATCTGCGCCAGCTCCTCCCGCCGCGCTTCGGGCAAGGTGACGCCGGAGGGATTCTGGAAGGTGGGCACTGTATAGAGAAACGCCGGCTGTTGCCGCTCTAACATCTCCTGTAGCCCATCCAGGTCCAGACCTTCCGATCCCATGGGCGCAGGCGCTACGTTCAGCCCGCGCTCGGCAAAAATACGCAGCGCCAGAAAATACGTCGGTTCTTCCACAAAGACCGTATCCCCCGGCCGCGCGAAATGGGTGCAGATGAGGTCCAGGCCCTGTGATGAGCCGGTTGTGATCATCAGCCACTCGGGGTGCACGTCAAAGTCTGCCTGCGCCCGCAAAAAGTCGGCCAGCGCGCGGCGCAAATAGCCGTCGCCCTGCTCCAACCCATAATTCAAAAACTCCCGCTCCTCTCGCGCCAGCGCCCGCCCCGCCGCCTCGCGCAGCAGCTCCAGCGGCAACATATCAATGCCGGGCTGCCCGATACCCAGGTCGATCAGCTCCGGCGGGGGGTTTAGTTGTGTCACGCGGGGTTGGGACATGGGTCGGCCTTCTAGCTCTCTTTGTTGTGAACGACAATTCTGGCGCGCCCGATCATAATCGGCATCACGCCTCCGTGCCAACTGCCAGAACTTACTGTGATAAACCCCAACATAGGGGAGGAGATAAAAAGTTTTAACAATTCTTTCAGTCGCTTACAAAGACACGCCGCACGACAAAACCAAGATATTGTCTGTATTGTTCTGCCGACCACGCCCGATCGATCACCAGCTGCTCCCACACCTGGTGTGAGGTCAGCGTCCACAGCATATCGGCGGCTTCCTCGACATCAACGTCGTCGACCAGAGCCAGCCTCCCCTCCTTTTTTAGACGAAGGAGCAATCCGTGGCAGGCATCCCAGCGATGGCGCATGCGATCCTCCCAGGCGGCGGCTATCGCGTCGTCGGCGTATCTATTGCTCAGCAAAGCCCTTACGATGGGATAGATGCGTGGATTGTACGCGGCGTTTACAAACACGAATCGCTCCAGCGCCTCGGCCGCCGTGGACGCCTCCCAAATCGGCCGGGCTAGCTCGCCCAACCCCTCCTTCTCGTCGACGTATTGCACCAGTGAAACCAGCAATCCGGTTCGAGAACCAAAATGGAGGTAGACGGCCTGGCGCGTTACCCCGGCAACTTTGGCAATGTCCACCATCCTCACGTCCGAAGGGTCTCTCTTTGTGAATAGCTGCAATGCAGCCTCAAGGATAGCCTGGCGCGTTTCAACCCTGCCACTTGACACGGTGTAAAGTTCTCCTTATAATGAAAATAGTTACTTTACACAGTGTAAAGCAAACATCGTTTTTGTCAAGGAGGTGTTCCTATGAATGTTCAACAGGAGATGCAGGCGCGAGAGACGTCGTTAAACGGAAATGAGGCCGGCACTGTACCGGATAAGGACGCCATTCGCACAAAGTGGGCGGAAATGCGCGAGGGCTTCCATCGGTTACTGGCGGAAATCCCGGACGAGGCGTGGCGACGCAAAAGCAAAGCCACACGCTGGACTGTCGCCGAGTTGTGCGCGCACATTGCCCACGACGTGGAACACGTCCCAGAGTTCGTAGACCACGCGCGCCGGGGAAAAGACTTTCTGAACCTGCCACCCTTTTTGACCGGCATCATGAATTGGCTTCTGATGAAAATCCTTGGCCGAAAGGCGACACCCGCTTCACTCGCCAGGAAGTTTGACGAGGATTACGAGCGGGCGCTGGAGCTACTGGACGAGGTTGAGGACGACGAATGGCAGCGAGGCGCTCACTTCTTTGGGGAAGGAAGGTGGACCGTCAAGTATATTTTCCACCAGTCTCCGCAGCACTTTGAGGAGCACGCGGCCCAGGTCAGGGAGAGTCTGTGATGGATACCGTAGCTACTTCCCAAAGCGTTCACGAACGATTGCTCCCTCAAGTTGACGCTGCCCGGGAAGCTGAACAACAGCTGTACGAACATTACGGCCTGGAAAACCGATCTCACTACGTCGAATTGAGCTCCGGCCGGCGTGTGCGTGTCGTCGAATGTGGCAGCGGCCCGCCGCTCCTCTTGATTCCCGGCGGCGTAGGGGATGGCTACATATGGGCCCCGCTCATAGCCCAACTACGCGGCTACCGTCTGCTTGTGGTAGACCGGCCGGGGGGCGGCTTAAGTGACAGCGTAGATCATACGCGGGTGGACGTACGGCGTCTGGCGGCAGAGACGCTGACGGCCGTGCTCGACCATTTCGCCGTCGACCGGCTACCCATCGTCTGCAACTCGATGGGTGGCCTCTGGAGCTTCTGGTTCGCTCTCCAAAGCCCGGAACGGGTCGCGGCTCTCATCCAATTAGGATGTCCGGCCCTCATCCTGGATACCAGCGCCCCCCTGCCAATGCGCCTGATGTCCATCCCCCTGCTTAACCGCCTTCTGATCAACCAAATGATCCCGGAGAGCATGGAGGAAGCGCGGCAGGAGATTACTTTTCTGGGGCACGAGGAGCAAGTGGGAGCAAATTTCCCGGAAGCGATGGCTGCCTGCGGATACTACTTCCCGCGTCTGCCCACCTACAAAACAGCGTTTCTCAGCCTGATGCAGGCGATGTTGACGCCACGCGGCGCGGCTGCGCGCTACGCCTTCGATAAAGATGAGTTGCGGCAGGTGCAGCCGCCGGTGCTTTACATCTGGGGCGACAACGATCCGTTTGGCAGCTTAGATACAGCACAACGGGCCGAAGTCATCACGCCCCGTGCCGAACTGCACGAACGGCAGGGCGGTCACCTGCCCTGGTGGGACGACGCCGATGCCTGCGCCCGCCTGGTTCGTGACTTTCTCAATACAGGTATCGGAAACCGACCGAGCCTGAATAAGCCTAACCACCGCTA